>NZ_JBBIAB010000011.1 GCF_039634785.1 Tistrella mobilis
TGGGGGGGGCGCCCCCCCCCCCGCCCGCCCACCCGGGCGGGCCGGCCGGGCGGGGGTTTTTGTCCGGCCCCCGCCCCCCCCCGGGGGGGGGGGGGGGGGGGCCGCCCCCCCCCCCCCCCCCCCCCCACGGCCCCGAAACCGCCCGGCCCCGTTCCGACCCGTCCGGTCGGACCGGCCGGGCAGGTGCCGGAACGGGTGGATCGGGATGCGACGGAAGATCCGTCCGACACGCAGCTCATCCAGGTCGGTGCCATCCCCCGCACCGCGTCCAGAAGACCAAGGCCCACGCCCGTGACCGACTCCGTCTACACCTCCACCGCCGTTGCCGCAGATGCCGCGTCCCCCGCGGCCGATCCGTCGGTGCGGGATTTCATCGCCCTTCTCAAGCCGCGCGTCATGTCGCTGGTGGTGTTCACGGGCGCCGTCGGCATCTATCTGGCGCCCGGCCATCTGCATCCGGTGCTCGCCTTCGTGGCGCTGCTGTGCATCGCGGTCGGTGCCGGGGCGTCGGGGGCGATCAACATGTGGTACGACCGCGACATCGACGCGGTCATGGCCCGCACCGTCGACCGGCCGATTCCGGCCGGGCGCATGGAGCCTGAAACCGCGCTCGCCTTCGGCGTGGCGCTGGCGGTGGCCTCGGTGGTGGTGATGGGCCTTGCGGTCAATCCGGTGGCGGCGGCGCTGCTGGCGCTGACCATCGGCTTCTACGTCTTCATCTACACCATGTGGCTGAAGCGCAGCACGCCCCAGAACATCGTCATCGGCGGTGCCGCCGGCGCCTTCCCGCCCATGGTCGGCTGGGCGGCGGTCAGCGGCGACGTGTCGCTGGGCGGTCTGGTGCTGTTCGCGCTGATCTTCATGTGGACCCCGCCGCATTTCTGGGCGCTGGCGCTCTACCGCGCCGGCGACTATGCGCGCGCGGGCGTGCCGATGCTGCCGGTCGTGGCCGGCCGGCGCGAAACCAAGAAGCAGATCCTGATCTACACCGTGGCGCTGATCCCGCTGTCGGTGGTGCCCTGGGCGATGGGCCTGGCCAGCATCTGGTACGGCCTGGCGGCCGGCGGGCTCAGCCTGATCTTCCTCGGCCATGCGATCCGCGTGGCCAAGAGCGAAGGCGATCGGGCCCCCAAGGCGATGTTCGGTTTTTCGATCCTCTACCTGTTCGCGCTGTTCGCCCTGATGGTGGTGGACAAGGCGGCGGGGCTGGGGGGCTGGTCATGACGCCTGCCGATACCCGCAACGGTCCCGTCGATCACCATGACGCGGCGGAATACGATCCGCAGCGCGCCGAGGTGGAAGAGCGGATCGACCCCGCCTCGGCCGAGGCGAAGGATCGGATGCGGCGCATGCGGCAGCGCAACTGGGCGCTCTTTGCCCTGCTCTGGGCGATGGTGGCGCTGTTCTTCGCCATCACCATCGCGAAGATGAGCTGACGAAGGGGTATCGGGTCGTGAGCGAGGCGGACGGACGGGAGGATATGGCGACCGAGCGGGCGCGGCGGCAGCGGCGCGGCAAGCTCGGCACCCTGATCGGCGTCGGCGTGCTGCTGGGCGGCATGACCGTGCTGACCTCGTATTCGACCACGATCTACAACCTGTTCTGCCAGGTCACCGGCTATGGCGGCACCACCCAGGTCGCGGATGCGACCGAGGTGCCGGTGCTCGACCGCGAGATGAAGGTCCGCTTCAACGCCGATACCGCCCGCGGCATGCCCTGGGGCTTCTTCCCCGAGCAGCGCGAAATGGTGGTGAAGGTGGGCGAGCGCCATCTCGCCTTCTACAAGGCGGTCAACAACAGCGACCGTCCGGTGCTGGGCCAGGCCGCCTACAACGTGACGCCCCAGAAGATGGGGCTCTATTTCGACAAGATCGACTGCTTCTGCTTCACCGAGCAGCTGCTCATGCCGGGGCAGTCGATCGACATGCCGGTCAGCTTCTACATCGATCCGAAGATGGCGGAAGACGAGAATGTCGACGAGGTTCGTACCGTGACGCTCTCCTACACCTTCTTCGATCTGGGGGAAGAGGGGCTGCAGAGCTATCTGGAGCGGACCGGCCGGAAGCTTGAGGATTTTGCGACCGTAACGCCCGGCACCATACTGGCGGACGGCGCCCGAACCGGAGGCCAGACCCGCCCTGCGGGTGGTTGAGGCCCCTGGTCGGAGACCGACAAAAGGGAAGGAAACGCCCGGACCATCCCTGCGGTCCGGTGCAGGGAAGCTGCCGGGGGCGGGGGTGCGCCCCGTCCCCGGGCCGACGGCCGACGCCGGACGAGGGCGACTGCCAGGGGTCATGCGGCATCGGCCTTGAGGAGGAGTGTAGAATGAGCGAAGCACACGCCGCGCACACCAAAGTGCACGATTATCATCTCGTCGACCCGAGCCCGTGGCCCTTCCTGGGGGCCATGGCCGGCCTGCTGATGGCGGTCGGCGGGGTCATGTTCATGCACGACAACCCGGTGGGCTGGCTGGTCCTGCTGGTGGGCTTCCTCTGCGTGCTGGGCGTGATGGCCGGCTGGTGGCGGGACGTCATCAAGGAATCGGTGCAGCACAAGGCCCATACCGGCGTGGTCCAGATCGGCCTGCGCATGGGCATGGTGCTGTTCATCGCCTCGGAGGTGATGTTCTTCGTCGCCTTCTTCTGGGCCTATTTCAACGCCTCGCTGTTCCCGACCGCAGCGGTCGGCGGGGTCTGGCCGCCCGAGGGCATCGAGACCTTCGATCCCTGGCACCTGCCGCTGATGAACACCACCATCCTGCTGCTGTCGGGCACCACGGTGACTTGGGCCCATCATGCGCTGCGCGAGGGCGACAACCGCACCACCGTGCAGATGCTGGCGATCACGGTCGGCCTCGGCGTGTTCTTCTCCTGCGTCCAGGCCTATGAATACAGCCACGCCACCTTCGCCTTCACCGATGGCGTCTATGCCTCCACCTTCTACATGGCGACCGGTTTCCACGGCTTCCATGTGCTGGTCGGCACCATCTTCCTGGCCGTCTGCCTGCGCCGGGCGATCGCCCGCCAGTTCAGCCCCCAGAAGCATATCGGCTTCGAGGCGGCGGCCTGGTACTGGCACTTCGTCGACGTGGTCTGGCTGTTCCTGTTCGTCGCGATCTACGTCTGGGGCCGCTGATGACCGATCAGCAGGGCGGAGGCGGGGACTGGCCGGCGGTTAACCCGCTGGTCGCCGGCCTCCGCTGCCGCTGTCCACGCTGCGGCGAGGGGCGCCTGTTCCGGGGGCTTCTCGCCGTTCGTGATTCCTGCGACCGCTGCGGCCTGGACCTGCGGGACGTGGCGAGCGAGGACGGCCCGGCCGCTTTCGTGATCCTGATCGCCGGCTTCATCCTGATGGCGCTGGTGCTCTGGGTGGAACTCACCTGGGCGCCGCCGATCTGGTTGCATCTCGTGATCTGGCTGCCGCTGGCGGTGGTCCTGTCGATCGGCCTGCTCCGGCCGATGAAGGCATGGATGGTCGCCCAGCAATACCGCCACCGCATCCTCGGCCTCGGCCGGGATGCGGACGGCACCACCGGAGACTGACACCCCATCATGCCCGCTGCCGATCCGTCGCCGTCCGGTTCCCCGCGTGCCGGCCGCGCCGGCCGCCCCGCCGACAGAAAGCCTGAACGGGCCGGACTTCTGCTCGTCCTCGTGGTGCTGGCCGTGGCGGCCATGCTCGGCCTCGGCACCTGGCAGGTGCAGCGCCTGGCCTGGAAGACCGACCTGATCGAGCAGCGTGCGGCAAGCCTCGCCGCCGATCCGGTCGCGCTCCCGGTCTTCGGCCCGGCCGCCACGCCCGAAGAGCTGGCCGAATGGTCTTTCCGCCGGGTGCGGATGACCGGCCATTTCCGCCACGACAAGGAACTCTATCAGGCGGCCAAATCGCTCAACGGCAATTCCGGCTACCATATCCTGACGCCGTTCGAGCGCACCGACCTGCCCGAGGGCACGGCGCAGACCGTTCTGGTCAGCCGCGGCTGGGTGCCGCTCGACCACAAGGATCCGGCCACCCGTGCCGCCGGCCAGATCCCGGGCGAGGTGACCGTCACCGGCGTCGCCCGTGTGCCCCGAACCACCGCCTGGGTGGTGCCCGACAACCGGCCGTCCGAGAATTTCTGGTTCACCATCGACACCAAGGTGATGGGGGATTTCGTTGGCGAGACGCTGGCACCGGTCTATGTCGAGGCCGATGCGACCCCGATCCCGGGCGACCTGCCCAAGGGGGGCCAGACCCGGTCGGAGCTGCCCAACGACCATCTTCAGTACGCGATCACCTGGTATGCGCTGGCGATCTCGCTGATCGTGATCTATGTCGTCTACAGGCGGCGACGTTGATCCGCCCGCCTGCGGCCGATCGCCTGCCGCCTGCCGCCGCCTGATCGCTCTCTGACCCGAACCGTTACGGCCGTCCGATGAAACCCTCTATCCGTCGCTTCCGTGCCGTCGCCGGCATCGCCATCGTCGCCACCTTCGTGCTGATCGTTCTGGGTGCCGTCATCCGCGCGACCAATTCCGGGCTGTCCTGCCCCGACTGGCCGCATTGCTACGGCTTCTGGGTGCCGACGCCGGCCAAGCTCGCGACCGTGCCCGGGATCGACTACACCTTCACCCAGGTGATGTATGAATGGGTGCACCGCTTCATCGCCGGCATCATCGTCGGGCCGCTGACCCTGATCCTGGCGATCTGGGCGCTGGTCATGCGGCGTGAAAACCTGCGGCCGGCCCTGTTCGGCATCGCCGCCCTGGCGCTGCTGCTGGTGCAGGGCCTGCTCGGCGGATTGACGGTGCTGGACCGGAACTCTCCGTGGAGCGTCGCGGTTCACCTCTCCAACGCCCAGCTGGTGCTGGCGATGCTGATCGGCATGTATGTCTCGGCCGGCCGTCCGGCACAGAGCGCGCTGGTCTGGACCGAGCCTGTCGCCCGCGGTGCCCGGCTCGCCGTTTTCGCGGTGGCCCTGCTTGCGCTCTCGACCATCGCCGCCGGGGCGATGATGGCCAAGAACGGTGCCTCGCTCGCCTGCTCGACCTGGCCGCTCTGCGATGGCGCGGTGGTGCCGCCGCTCGACGATCCGCTGATCGCACTGCACTTCACCCACCGGGTGCTGGCCGGCGTCACGGCGCTCGCCATCCTGGGCCTGTTCCTCTGGGCGCGCCGCACCCGGCGCCGGGCGCCGGGCTTTGCCCGCGACATGCACCGCACCATGGGCCTGGTCGCGCTTCAGGTCGGTGTCGGCGCGGCGGTCATCTTCCTGCAGGTGCCGGTCTGGACGGCCGCCACCCATCAGGGCATGGGCGTGCTGGTGCTGGCCTCGCTGGTCGTGACCCTGCTGCATCTGGCCTTCGGCCCCGGCACCGCGGTGCCTCGCGGCCGGCCGGAGCCTGCCGCCGGCCAGGCCGTGCCTGCACGCGGCGCCTGACCACCCCTGATCCGTTCACAAGGACGTCTCCGCCGATGCCGGCCATGACCGAACTCGAGGCGCGCTTCCGCCGCCTGTCGCATATCGAGGGCGCCGAGGGCGTGCTCAGCTGGGATTGGGCGGTGAACATGCCCAAGGGCGGTGCCACGGTGCGCGCGGCCCAGATGGCGACCCTGGCCGAGATCGGCCACGACATCCTGACCGCCCCGGATCTGCCGGCGCTGTTCGACGATGCCGCGGCCGAGCTGGCGGCGGCTGCCCCCGCCGATCAGGCGGCCGCCGATCGCCTGGGCTGGCAGCAGGCCAATCTGGCCGAGATGCGCCGCCGCCATGCCCATGCCACCGCCCTGCCGGCCGATCTGGTCCGGCGGCGGGCGGAAGCGGCCTCGACCTCCGAGATGATCTGGCGCGAGGCCCGGGCGGCCGATGATTTCGCCCGCTTTGCGCCGGCGCTCGCCCAGGTGCTGAAGCTGGAGCGCGAGGCCGCCGCCGCCAAGGGCGCCGCACTCGGCCTGCCGCCCTACGAGGCGCTGCTCGACGCCTATGATCCCGGCCGCCGCACGGCCGATATCGACCGGATCTTCGCGCGGCTGGAGGCGGAACTGCCGGTGATCCGCGACGCCGCACTCGCAGCCCAGGCCGCGCGTCCCCAGCCGGTCCGGCCGCAGGGGCCGTTCCCGGTGGCGGCGCAGCGCGCGCTCGGCATCCGGCTGATGACCATGGCGGGCTTTCCCTTCGATCATGGCCGGCTGGATGTCAGCCACCACCCGTTTTCGGGCGGCGTGCCCGATGATCTGCGCATCACCACCCGCTATGACGAGGCCGATTTCGCCGAAAGCGCCATGGCGGTTCTGCACGAAACCGGCCATGCGCTCTACGAGCACGGCCTGCCCCGCGACTGGCGCGACCAGCCGGTGGGGCTTGCCCGCGGCATGACCATTCATGAAAGCCAGTCGCTGCTGACCGAGATGCAGGCCAGCCGCAGCCGGCCCTTCATGACCGCCTTTGCCGCCGCGGCGCGCGAGGCCTTCGGTGCTGCGGCCGATGATCCGGCCTATGACGCCGACAATCTTCATGCGCTGATGGTGCGGGTGCGGCCGGGCTTCATCCGGGTCAATGCCGACGAGGTGACCTATCCCGGCCATGTCATGCTGCGCTACGGGCTGGAGCGGGCGATGATCGCCGGAGACCTCGCCGTCGACGACCTGCCCGGCGCCTGGCGCGAGGGCATGGCCCGGCTGGTCGGCGTGGTGCCCGATACCGATCGCGACGGCTGCCTGCAGGACATCCACTGGCCGAGCGGCGCCTTCGGCTATTTCCCGACCTATTCGCTGGGCGCGATGGCGGCGGCACAGCTGTTCCAGGCCGCCCGCCGGGCGCTGCCGGCGCTCGACGACGATCTGGCGCGCGGCGATTTCTCGGGCCTGCTCGGCTGGCTGCGCACCCATGTCCACGGCCAGGGCTGCCGCTGGTCGGCCGACGAGCTGATCGAGCGGGCGACCGGCGCGCCGCTCTCTGCCGATGCCTTCCTCGGTCATCTGCGCCGCCGCTATCTGGGCGACGGCCCGGCCTGACCACGGTCCCGGCGCCGGGGCGGACAGGTCCACATGGCTGACCGGCGGCGCTGGTCGATTGATCGGGCGCGCCGGTCCCGGTAGTCTCGGCGCGTCCAGGCTTTTCCGGCCGGTCGCGCCCCCTCTTCTGCCCCCCCTCTTCTGCCTCCCACGACGAAGGTTGACCTCCGTGCAGTACATCAGCACCCGCGGCCGCGCGCCGCGGCTCGATTTCGGTCAGGTTCTCCTCGACGGTCTCGCCCGCGACGGCGGCCTCTATCTGCCCGAGAGCTGGCCCCGGGTCGAGCCGGCCACCATGCGGGCCTGGCGGGGGCTGGACTATGCGGGCCTTGCGAAGCAGGTGATGCGGCTTTTCGTCGGCACGACCATTGCGCCGGCCGATCTGGACCGGATGATCGACGACACCTATGCCGGCTTCGGCCACAGGGCGGTGGCGCCGCTGAAGCAGCTGGGCGCCAATGAATGGGTGATGGAGCTGTTCCACGGCCCGACCCTCGCCTTCAAGGATTTCGCCCTGCAGCTGCTGGGCCGGCTGTTCGATCATGCGCTGGACCGGTCCGACCGGCGCGGCGTGATCCTGGGCGCCACCTCGGGCGATACCGGCTCGGCGGCGATCGAGGCCTGCCGCGACCGCGCGCGGCTGGACGTGTTCATCCTGCATCCCCTGGGCCGCACCTCCGAGGTGCAGCGCCGGCAGATGACCACCGTGCTTTCGCCCAATGTCCACAACATCGCCATCCGCGGCACCTTCGACGATGCCCAGGACATGGTGAAGGCGGCTTTCGGTGACGAGGCCTTCCGCGACCAGGTCGGGCTGACCGCGATCAACTCGATCAACTGGGCCCGCATCGCCGCGCAGGTGGTCTATTACTTCCATGCGGCTCTGGCCCTTGGGGCGCCCGATCGCGAGGTCGCCTTCGCCGTGCCGACGGGCAATTTCGGCGATGTCTATGCCGGCTATATCGCGGCCTCGATGGGCCTGCCGGTGGCGAAGCTGATCGTGGCCACCAACGAGAACGACATCCTGGCGCGGTTCTTCCGCAATGGCGACTATTCCTCGGCCGGCGTGCGGCCGACCTGGAGCCCGTCGATGGACATCCAGGTCGCCAGCAATTTCGAGCGGCTGCTCTTCGATCTGAAGGGCCGCGACGGCGAGGCCACCGCGGCTGCGATCCGCACCTTCCGCGAAACCGGCAGCCTGCCGGTCAGCGATGCCGAAATCGCCAAGGCCCGGCTGCTCTTCGATGCCGGTGCGGCCGACGACGCCCGCACCATCGACACTATCGCCCGTGTCTTCGCCGAGACCGGCGAGATCCTGGATCCGCACACCGCCGTGGGCGTGGCGGTGGCCCGCGACCGCCGCGAGGGCGTGCCGGCCGGCACGCCGGTGGTGGTGCTGGCGACCGCCCATCCGGCCAAGTTCCCGGATGCGGTGGAAAAGGCGATCGGCCGTCGTCCGGCCCTGCCTGCGCGCATGGCAGACCTGATGGAGCGGCCGGAGCGATATGACACGCTGGAGGCTGACGTTTCGGTCCTGACCTCCCATATCCTGTCGCACCGCCGCAACGTCTGACCGCTCCGGTCGGGCACGATCCGCCGGTTACATCTCCGACAGAAGGGCAGAAGACGCCATCATGAGTCTCGACGGTTCCAGCATCCGCATCACCACCCTGCCCAACGGCATGCGTGTGGCCACCGACAGCATGGCCCATGTCGAGACCGTGACCGTGGGGGTCTGGGTGCATGCGGGCACACGCCACGAGCCGGCGGAGATCAACGGCGTCTCGCATCTGCTCGAGCATATGGCCTTCAAGGGCACCGAGCGGCGCACCGCCCAGGGCCTGGCCGAAGAGGTCGAGGCGGTGGGCGGCTATATGAACGCCTATACCTCGCGCGAGCAGACGGTCTATTACCTGAAGCTGATGGCCGATGATCTGGAGCTGGGCGTCGACGTACTCGCCGACATCCTGCAGCATTCGGTCTTCGACCCGGACGAGCTGGAGCGCGAGCGCTCGGTGGTGGTGCAGGAGATCCTGTCGGCCGACGACATGCCGGAAGACGTGGTCTTCGACCATTTCCAGATCGCAGCCTACCCCGATCAGGGGCTGGGCCGGCCGATCCTGGGCCCGGTCGACATCGTGCGCGGCATGCCGCGCCAGGCCATCGCCGGCTATATGCGCCGCCAGTATGCCGCCGGCCGCATGGTGCTGGCGGCGGCGGGCAAGGTGGATCACGACCGGCTGGTCGATCTGGCGACCCGCTTCTTCGACGCCCTGCCCGCGACCGAGCCGCGCGACATCGACCCCGCCGCCTATGTCGGCGGCGATCTGCGCCGGCGCAAGGATCATCTGGGCCAGGTGCATCTGACGCTGGGCTTCCCCGGCATCGGCTATGCCCACGAGGACTATCACGCCTCGCAGCTGCTGGCCACGCTGCTGGGCGGCGGCATGTCCTCGCGCCTGTTCCAGGAGGTGCGCGAGAAGCGCGGCCTCTGCTACAACGTCTATTCCTTCGCAAGCCCGTTCGAGGATCACGGCCTGTTCGGCATCTATGTCGCGGCCGCCGAGGACGAGATCGCCGAGGCGATGCCGGTGATCGTGGACGAGACCCTGGGCGTTGCCGACCGGGTGGGCGAGGAAGAGCTTCGCCGCTCGTTCGCGCAGCTGAAGGCCGGGCTGCTGATGGGGCTGGAAAGCACCACCGCGCGCGCCGAACGCCTTGCCCAGTCGCTGATCATCCACGGCCGGGCGCAGTCGGTGGCCGAAACGGTGGCCGAGCTGCAGATGGTGACGCCCGATCAGGTGTCGCGGCTGGCGGCCCGGCTGCTGGGCGGCGGGGCGCCGACCCTGGCGGCGCTGGGGCCGATCGCCCGGGTGCAATCCTACGACGATCTCCGCCGTCGCTTCGGCTGACGGCAGGGCCCAGGATCCGACCGCAGGCAGGAGACGGCATGACGGCAGGACGAAGCATGCAGGCGGGCGCCACCGGGGCGGGAGAGCCGCAGATCCCAGGCAATCCCGACGAGCCGGTCGCCCTGGTGGTCGATGCCGAGGGGCTGGTCTGCCCCTGGCCGGTGCTGAAGGCCCGCAAGGCGCTGAACACCCTGGCCGCCGGTGCGGTGATCGAGGTGATCGCCACCGATCCCGCCTCCTATATCGACATTCCGGCCTTCTGCGACACTGGCGGCCATGTCCTGCTCGACCAGCGCCGCGACGGTCCCCGTTTCGTCTACCGCGTCCGCAAGGGCGCGGGCGACTGACCGGCCGGCGGACGGGGAGGCATCCGGAATGTGGCCTTTTGCCTCGATGGATGGCGGCGACCGGCCGCGGATCATCACGCCGCGGGTGGTGATGCGGCCGGCGCGCCTGGTCGACTATCGCGAATGGGCAGAGGTGCGCGAGGCTTCGCGGGAGTTTCTGGAGCGCTGGGAGCCGTCCTGGGGCAATGATCCCTTGAGCCGCGGGGCCTATCGCCGCCGGGTCGGCCACTATCGCATGATCGCCCGCCGGGGCATGGGGCTCGCCTTCCACATCTTCGTCCGTGACGCGGGCGACGGCCGCAGCGAAGGGCGCGAGGCGTTGAGTCTGGCCGGCGGGCTCACCCTCAACAACATCCGCTATGGCGTGGTCCAGTCGTGCAATGTCGGCTACTGGATCGGCGCGCATGTCGCGCGCAAGGGCTATATGACCGAGGCCCTGGCCGGGGCTGCCGATTTCGTCTTCGACACGCTGGGGCTGCACCGGCTGGAAGCGGCCTGCCTGCCTGAAAACCATCGCAGTATCGGCCTGCTGGAAAAGCTCGGTTTCGAATCCGAAGGCTATGCGCGGGAATATCTGCTGATCGACGGCCGCTGGACCGATCATCGCCTGTTCGGCCTGATCGCGACCGACTGGCGCCGCCGCCGGCCGCTGCCACCGGCGGTGATCGACGCCGGCTGAACCCGCCGCCCCCCTTCTGCTACTCTGAAGCGAACCGCGCTTCGCAGAAGGGGAGGGCATGATGACGATCGAGACGCAGGAAACGGCCGGTCCACGACCGGTGGTGGTCTATCCGAACGGCAGCCTGCCCGCCCCCGACACGGCGGCGCTGGAGGCGGCGCGGGCGGGGATGGAGAAGATCGATGAGTTGGTCGTGCCGCCCCGCGACGGGCGGGCCTTCCGGGTGCCCCGGGGCCATTTCTTCCGCATCCTCTCGATCGAGGGGCCGCAGGTCGGCGATCTCAATCTCTGGAATGCCCACGACCTGTCGGAGCGCTTCTTCAGCGGCAAGACAAGGGCGCTGCACGCCACCCATGTCACCACCGGCCATCGGCTGTGGAGCACGCTGCCGGCCCTGCGGCCGATGGCGACCATCAGCCACGACACCCTCGGCTGGTATGGCTGGGATGCCGATGGCGGCGGGGTGCACGACGTGATCGGCACGCGCTGCGACCCCTATACCAACCGGCTGCTGACCGGCACCGATTATCACCACTGCTGCCATTCCAATCTCTGCCGCGCGCTCGCCGCGGCTGCCGGCCTCAGCCCGCGGGCGGCGCAGCCCCATGTCCACGACGTGCTCAACGTCTTCATGTGCACCGGCTTCACCCGCGACACGCACCAGTATTTCATGAAGGCGAGCCCGGTCCGCCCCGGCGACTTTCTGGAACTCTTCGCCGAGATCGATCTGCTGGCGGCGCTCTCCGCCTGTCCCGGCGGCGATTGCAGCGCCAGCCATTCAAGCGATGCGGCGCGCTGCTACCCGCTGAAGGTGGAGATCTTCCGGCCCGATCCCGCCCCGCTCGCCGCCTGGCCCTGGCCGGCGCCGAACGGCTATGACGGGCTCTGAGCCGCCCCCCGCGCGGCCCCGGGAGTTGCCCCGAAAAAAAATGCCGGCCAGGGAGTGCCTGGCCGGCAAAGTCGCGTGTGTGAGGACGAGTCGTGCGAAACGGGAATGAAACGTTTGCACGCCGTTGATAATATGAGATTGAGAATGATTCGCAATAGTGAATCGACAGAGACCCCGAAGTTTTTTCCGACCCGTTCCTCGCCTTTCGAAAAATCAATGGGTTGCGCCCGGGCGGGCGCAGCCCTGCGGCGGGGCGGGCCGCGGCGCAACATGCCCCCGCATCGCAACCCCGGGTGATTGCGGTCAGGCGTGGCCGCCTTCGCCGGAAAGATGGCCGAGGTCCACGCCCAGGCGGCCGATCGCCTCGCGCCACTTGCCCTCGACATCGCCCTCGAACAGCAGTTCGGCATCGGCGTCGACCACCAGCCAGCTGTTGCTCTGGATCTCGGTCTCCAGCTGACCGGGGCCCCAGCCGGCATAGCCGAGGGCGACGAGCGTGCGATCGGGGCCGTGGCCCTCGGTCATCGCCTTCAGCACGTCGAGCGTGGCGGTCAGCGCCACGCCGTCATCGATGCGCAGACTGGTGGCGAGCACGTAATCGGTCGAATGCAGCACGAAGCCGCGGCCGGTTTCGACCGGCCCGCCGAAATGGACCTTCACCGTCGCCGCTTCGGGGCTGCAATCCAGGCCGAGCTGCGACAGAAGTTCGGGGAAGTCGACCGTGTCGAGCACCCGGTTGACCACCAGCCCCATGGCGCCGTCGTCGGAATGGGCGCAAAGATAGATCACCGTCTTGGTGAACCACGGATCCTCCAGCCGGGGCATCGCGATCAGCACCTTGCCGGTCAGGCCCTCGGGGCCCGACATCTCGAAAGGCGTGGTGGTTGCTGCCGCCATGGGGCGGTCTGCCCGCATCCCTGCCATTGCCCGACTACCTTCTCGCCCGTGTTGTCGCGGTCGCCCGCTGTGGGGAAGCGCACGAAGGATCATCACAATCACGTGGTCGCCGCCACATGACGCCCTGTCGCATGTCCTTCCGGCGCCATGCCGCCTATAGTTACGTCTGGATTAGGTAGGCTGGCGCCGGAGCATGCGCAAGGGCACATCTGTTCGCCCCGCGAGCGGCCGGCCGCTGCCGCCCCAGCCCGGGAACCCATGGGACCGCCGCATGCATATCCGCCGCACAGACCGCCAGACCCTCCGGCAGAAGGCCATAACCGCCTTCGGTTCGGGCATCATGCTGGCCTTCGCCTGTCTGACGATGATGGCGCCCGCTCTGGCGGCAGAGGTGCCGCGCGGCTGGATCGGCCCCTGGGCGGAGGGGCAGCGCTCGGCGGTGCGGCTGGTGGCGGCGCCGCAGACCCCGAATGAGGCGGCGCGGGGGGAGCTGTCGCTCGGCCTCGATTTCCGGATGGAGCCGGGGTGGAAGCTCTACTGGCGCTCGCCCGGCGATGCGGGCCTGCCGCCCGCGATCGATGGGGCCAGCCCCTCCATCGCCGACGGGCAGATCGCCGCCACGCAGATCCACTGGCCGCTGCCCGGGCGTTTCACCGCCTTCGAGACCATCCACACCTATGCCTATGCCGACCATGTCCTGCTGCCGGTGACGGCGCAGCTGGCCCCGGAGGCGGCCTCCCCGCCCGGCAGCGTGACCGGCCCCGTCCGGCTCAAGCCCGTCCGTCTCAAGGTCGACTATCAGGTCTGCGAGGCGCTGTGCATTCCGGTGACCGCCGATCTGGCGCTCGACGTGCCGGCGGGGCCGGCCGATCCGCTCGACCGCACCGCGGCCGAGGCCGAAGCCGCGATCAACACTGCCCGGGCAGCGGTGCCGGCGGTCGTCTCAGACCCCGCCGCCGCCCCCTTTGCGGCGGTCTCGGCCGGCTGGATTGCGGCCGAGGGCGACGGTCCCGCCCGGCTGGTGGTGGAGGCGAAGAGCGATGCGCCCTTCGGCCCCGCGGCCGATGTCTTCATCGAGGGGCCGGACGGCTTCGCCTTCTCGCCGCCCGATGCCCGGCGGCTCGACGACGGACGGCGGATCCGCTTCGTCGCCGATGTGGCCCCCCCCACCGCCGATGCCCGGCTTCTGGGAGAGGCGGTGCGGCTCACGCTGGTCGATGATGCGCCGGGTGCGGGGCTGCGTGCGGTAGAGACCACCGCCCAGGTGGTGCCGGCGCCGGCAACCCTGCTCGGCCCCGAAGGCGGGCTGGTTGCCGCCCTGCTGATCGGCCTGCTCGGCGGGCTGATCCTGAACGTCATGCCCTGCGTGCTGCCGGTGCTGTCGATCAAGCTGATGGGGCTGGTTGCGACCCGCGGCCTCGGCCGCGGCGATGTCAGGGCCAGCCTGCTGGCGACGGCCGCCGGCATTCTGTTGTCCTTCCTGGCGCTGGCGCTGGCGGCGGCCGGGCTGAAACTGGCCGGGGTCGCGGTCGGCTGGGGTATCCAGTTCCAGCAGCCGGCCTTCATCGGCGTGATGATCGTGATCATGGCGCTGTTCGCGGCCTCGCAGCTTGGGGTGTTCACCATCCGGGCCCCCGTGCTGTCGGGCGGGCTCGCCCGCGATGCGGTGCCCGAGGCGGGCGGGCGGCCGAAGCTCGGCCGCGCGCTGATGAGCGGCGTGGTGGCGACCCTGCTCGCCACCCCCTGTTCGGCGCCCTTCGTCGGCACGGCGCTGGGCTTCGCGCTCGCCGGCGGCACGGCCGACATCCTGGCGGTCTTCGCCGCCATGGGGCTGGGTATGGCGCTGCCCTATCTGGCGATCGCGGCGGTGCCCTCGGCGATCCGTCTGCTGCCCCGGCCGGGGCGCTGGATGGTCTGGGTCAAGGTCGCGATGGGCCTGGCGCTGGCGGGGACCGCGCTCTGGCTCACTCTGGTGCTCAGCCGCCTGGTCCAGCCGGGTGCGGCCGCGGCGGTGGCGGTGCTGGCGGCGCTCGCCGCCCTGCTGCCGCTGGTCATCACCAAGGCCCGGCTGCTGCGCTGGGCCGGTGTCGGCGGTCTGGCGGTGGCGGCGGTCGCAACCGCGGTTCTGGCCTCGCCGCCGTCCGGCCGCGGCCTGCAGGCGATTGCGGCCGAGGGGCCCTGGACGCCGTTCGAGGCCGGGGCGATCGCCGCCGAGGTGGCGAAGGGCCGGGTGGTGTTCGTCGACGTCACCGCCAGCTGGTGCGTCACCTGCATCGTGAACGAGGAACGGGTGCTGGCGGTGGATCCGGTGGCGGGCCGCCTGGCCACGCCCGATGTGGTGGCGATGAAGGCCGACTGGACCCGGCCCGATCCGGCGATCGCCGACTATCTGGCGGGCTTCGGCCGCTATGGCATTCCGTTCAACGTGGTCTACGGGCCGGCGGCGCCGCAGGGGCTGGTGCTGCCCGAACTGCTGACCGCCGATGCCGTGACCCGGGCGCTGGATCAGGCGCGCGGCAACGGCGCCGGCTGAGGGCGCGCCTTCCGCGCGAAAACCCGCGCCCGCGGACTTGCGCCCGTCACCGGAACCGGCCTTAAATGGCGGCGATCCGGAGGGCCGGCCACACCGACAGGGCTGCCCCCGCAGACGAGACGCGAGTTCCGAGCCAGGAGAGCGAGATCATGACCATTTCCATCGGCGACAAGATTCCGGCAGCCACCCTGGTCGAGATGACCGCGGACGGCCCGAACAAGGTGTCCACCGACGAGCTGTTCGCCGGCCGCACCGTGGCGGTCTTCGCCGTGCCCGGCGCCTTCACCCCCACCTGCTCGGCCCGTCATCTGCCGGGCTTCGTTGAG
This sequence comes from Tistrella mobilis, assembly GCF_039634785.1. Classification (NCBI taxonomy): domain Bacteria; kingdom Pseudomonadati; phylum Pseudomonadota; class Alphaproteobacteria; order Geminicoccales; family Geminicoccaceae; genus Tistrella; species Tistrella mobilis. Next base: position 15,577 of record NZ_JBBIAB010000011.1, read on the forward strand.
CAGGCCGATCAGATCGCCGCCAAGGGCGTCGACGAGATCGTCTGCATCTCGGTCAACGACGCCTTCGTGATGGGCGCCTGGGGCAAGGCCCAGGGCGTCGACGGCAAGGTCCGCCTGCTGGCCGACGGCAATGGCGACCTGACCAAGGCGCTGGGCCTGACGCTCGACGGCACGGGCTTCGGCATGGGCCTGCGCTCGCAGCGTTATTCGATGCTGGTCAAGGACGGCGTCGTCACCCAGCTGAACGTCGAAAAGCCCGGCGCTTTCGAGGTGAGCGACGCCGGCACCCTGCTCGGCCAGCTCTGATTTCGTCGCGGAGCCTCAGGGCTCCCGCCGCCGCATCGGCCGCACGGCCGGCACCCCCCCAGGGATGCCGGCCGTGCGGCCATGCCGGGATATCCCCAACGCCCGCCCAGCCATCGCGGAGCCGACATGACCCAGACCACCACCGACCACCGCGACCTGGCCGCGCGTTTCCCCAACCTGCATGTGCTCGACCATCCGCTGATCCTGCACAAGCTCAGCCATATGCGGAACCAGGCGACCTCGACCAAGACCTTCCGCCAGCTGCTGCGCGAAATCGCCCTGCTGATGGGCTACGAGATCACCCGCAGCCTGCCGATCACCCATGAAGAGCTGGAGACGCCGCTCGAACGCGTGGCGGTGCCGGTGATCGAGGGCAAGAAGGTCGCGGTGGTGCCGATCCTGCGTGCCGGCCTCGGCATGGCCGACGGCCTGACCGAGCTGATGCCCTCGGCCCGCATCGGCCATGTCGGCCTCTATCGCGACGAAGAGACCAAAGAGCCGGTCGAGTATCTGGTGAAGCTGCCCAAGGCCGATGGCCGGACCTTCATCCTGGTCGACCCGATGCTTGCCACCGGCAATTCGGCGGTGCATGCGGTCGACGTGCTGAACCGCTATGGGGTCGCCGACGACCAGATCCGCTTCATGGCCCTGATCGCGGCCCCCGAAGGCCTGGAGGTCTTCACCCGCGCCCATCCGCAGGTGAAGGTCTATGTCGCCGCCGTCGACCGCTGCCTCGACGAAAACGCCTATATCCGCCCGGGCCTGGGCGATGCCGGCGACCGGCTGTTCGGGACGCGGTGATCTCGCCGCCTCTCGCGACCTGACATAAGGGACCCTGCAGTGACGAAGACCTACCGCAGTGAGGCCCTGGCCGCGATCCACGAGACGGCGTCGGATCTGCACGATGTGGGCCTGCTCGACAAACAGACCATCCGCCAGTTCGACGCCCTTGCCCTGGCACCGGTGGCGCCTGAGCGTTCGGATGCCATCCCGACGTGACCACCGGCCTTATCAGCCAGTGGGAGCGGGGCGAGAAACGACCGGCGGGTGCGTCGCTCAAACTTCTGTCATTGGTTGAACGTCACGGCCTGGGCGTGCTGGCTTGATGTGAGGTTCCGGCGTCCCTCTCAGCCCCGCTTCGGAATCCCGGCGCGGGCCAGCGCGTCGGCGCGTTCGTTTTCGGGGTGGCCGGCATGGCCGCGGACCCATTCCCATTCCACCGTATGGCCGCGGACCAGCCCGTCCAGTTCCTGCCAGAGATCGGCGTTCTTGACCGGATCCTTGGATGCGGTCTTCCAGCCGTTGCGCTTCCAGCCATGGATCCATTTGGTGATGCCGTCGCGCACATAGGTGCTGTCGGTGCAGATCCGGATCGTGGTCGGGCGTTTCAGCGCGCGCAGCGCCTCGATCGCCGCGGTCAGCTCCATGCGGTTGTTGGTGGTGAGCGGCTCGCCGCCGCTCATCTCGCGTTCCAGCTCTCCCCAGCGCAGCAGCACGCCCCAGCCGCCGGGGCCGGGATTGCCCGAACAGGCGCCGTCGGTGAAGGCTTCGACGATCTTCTTCGGTGCGTCAGTCGAGGCCATAGGCGCCCGGTCCCGTAACGCTGCGATGGAAGCGCAGCCTGTGGAGGTATTCGAGCGGATCCTTGGGCTTCACCAGCGCCCCTTCCACCCGGTTCAGCCAGTCATAGGCGCGGGTGAGCAGGAAGCGCAGCGCCGCCCCTTCGCAGAGCAGCGGCAGGGCCGCCAGCTCGGCGTCGGAGAACGGCCGGACCTTGCGATAGGCGCCCAGCATCAGCCGGGCCTTGGTCACGTTGAACTGCCCGTCCGGCTCGAAGCACCAGGCATTGATGCAGATCGCGATTTCGTAGGCGAAGGCGTCGGAGCAGGCGAAGTAGAAATCGATCAGCCCCGACACCCGGTCCGGCCGCTCGTAGAACACATTGTCGGGGAAGAGATCGGCATGGATCGTGCCCGCGGGCAGATCGGCCGGCCAGGCCGTGGCCAGCCGGTCCAGCGTGTCGGCGATCTCGGCGGCAAGGCCCGGCACGATCTCGTCGGCGCGGCCGCCGATGCGGGCGGCGAGCCCCTGCCAGCCGGGCAGGGCCAGCGCATTGGGGCGCCGGCCGGTGAAATCCGCGGTCGCGAGATGCAGTTCGGCCAGCGCCGTGCCCAGCGCCCGGCAATGGGCGGGCAGGATCCGGCCGGGGCCGCGGCCGGGCAGGAAGGTGAAGATCGCCGCCGGCTTGCCGGCCAGTTCCACCAGCGCCCGGCCCGACCGGTCGTGCACCGGTTCCGGGCAGCGGATGCCGCGCCGGGTGAGGTGCTCCATGAGGTTCAGGAAATAGGGCAGGTCCGCGGGGTCGACCCGCTTCTCATAGACCGTCAGCACATAGCGCCGGCCGCCGGCGTCGAGAAACCAGTTGGAGTTCTCCACCCCCTGCTGGATGCCCTGCAACCGCTCGAAGGGGCCGATATCATAGCCGCTGAGCAGTGCGCGCATGTCGTCGTCGTCGACCGCCGTATAGACCGCCATTCCGGTCGATGCCTCCTGTTGCGCCCGGGCGGATCCCGTGGCGCGTCTCCTCTGGTTGCGGGGGGTGGTCCGGGGAACCGCTCAGTGATTGAGTTCGGGCGGCAGCTTGAACACCACCCGTTCCTCGGCCGTGGTCACCCGTTCGATCGAGACCGGGCCGCGGGCGCGGAAGGCCGCGATGACCTCGTCCACCAGCACTTCGGGGGCAGAGGCGCCGGCGGTGATGCCGATCCGGGTCACCCCTTCCAGCCGCGACCAGTCGATCTCGGCCGCGGTCTGGATCAGCCGGGCATTGGCGCAGCCCGCCACCGCCGCCGTCTCGACCAGCCGGCGGGAGTTCGAGGAATTCGGCGCCCCGATCACCAGCACCGCCTGAACCTCGGCCGCGATGCGGGCGACGGCCTCCTGGCGGTTGGTGGTGGCATAGCAGATATCCTCGCGCCGGGGGCCGGCAATCTCGGGAAAGCGGCGGCGCAGCACCTCGATGATGCCCGAGGTATCGGCCACCGACAGGGTGGTCTGGGTCGCGAAGGCAAGCTCCAGCCCGGGCCGCGGCGGCTGATAGGCCTCGGCATCGGCGATGCTCTCGATCAGGTCGACGGCGCCCTCGGGCAGCTGGCCCATGGTGCCGATCACCTCGGGGTGGCCGGCATGGCCGATCAGCAGCACATGGCGCCCCTCGCCGTGATGGCGCTCTGCCTCTCGATGAACCTTGGAGACCAGCGGACAGGTGGCGTCGATCGCGTGCAGCTCCCGCCGTGCGGCCTCGGCCGGCACCGATTTGGGCACGCCATGGGCTGAAAAGATCACCGGCACCCCGTCCGGCACCTCGTCCAGCTCCTCCACGAACACCGCGCCCTTGGCCGCCAGATCCTGCACCACGGTCTTGTTGTGGACGATCTCGTGGCGGACATAGACCGGCGCGCCGAAGCGTTCGATCGCCCTCTCGACGATCTGGATCGCCCGGTCGACCCCGGCGCAGAAACCGCGGGGTTCGGCCAGCACGATGGTGACCGCGGCAGGGGATGCCGCTTCTGGGGAGGTCGGGGCCGCCTTGGTCATCGCGTCGGCTCTCCGGGCTGAAGGATCCGGCAGGCGGATCCGGGGAGGGTGGCTCGCATAGGGTGCGGTATGGCACGGGCAGCGCCCGAGTTCAACACCGGGCGCACGCATCCCGTTGCCTTGAAAGAACGATCCCGGCCCTTGCCCGCGGCGATTCCCCGCCACTACACTCATGGATGCCTGTTCCGGAAATAAAGCAATCAAGGCGCGCATTGCGCCGACGGGGCGGCACCGAGGCACGAGTTGATGACCGATCGGCCGATCCGGCCGGCAAGAGACGGGAAGGGTCAGGACATGACGATGGAAAACGACGCCACGCCGCCGGCCGCGGCACCGGTGGTGGCACAGGCGGAGCCCTTCGAGGTGGCGGTGAAGGCGGGGCGGACCTATTGGTGGTGCTCCTGCGGGCTGAGCACGAAACAGCCTTTCTGCGACGGCACCCACAAAGGCACCGGGCTCAGCCCCCAGGCCTGGAAGGCCGAAGAGGACGGCACGGTCTGGTTCTGCGGCTGCAAGCAGACCGGCGCGGGCCCCATGTGTGACGGCAGTCACGAAAGATTGTGACCCGGGGGACGCGGCCCCAGGAGGTGACACGGACACGCGCGGGCGGCGGCATTGCGTGCCCGCGCGCCATCGCTATAAAGTGGCGCTTGTCTCAGCCGGCCGCCCGGTCCCCCGGGCGATCCGGCGATAAACGATCACGGAGCGCTTCGTCGTGGCACAGTCCCATTCCGCGTCCGGTCCCGAAACGGCAATGAACAGGACGGCGACGCGGGCGGCCCTGCGCCGCCGGGCGGCCCTGGCCCTGGCCGCGTCGGGTGTGGCGCTCGTCGTCTCCGGCTGCGGCGCTTTCTCGCGCGCCGAGCCGCCGGTCTGCCCCCGCGTGGTGGTGCTGCGCGACACCGCCCAGGCGGTGCAGATCGAACCGGGTGCGAAGGACGTGACCGGCGTGCGTTTCCTGGGCCGGATCGCCGATGCCCAGTGGACCTGCGATGCCGATACCGACGACGGCAAGCGCTATCTGGATGTGGCGCTGACCGTGGTGATCGATGCCGAACGCGGCCCGGCCGCCCCCGATGCCACCGCAACCGCCTTCGACTATTACGTGGCGGTGGCCGATCGGCAGCAGACCATTCTGAACAAGCAGGTCTTCCGGTCGGATCTGCCCTTCCCGGCCAGCCGGCTGAAGGCCGGGTCGAAGGAAGAGCTCAGCATCCGCGTGCCGCTGCCCGGCACCAGCACCGGTGCCGACTATGCCCTGCTGATCGGCTTCCAGCTCGATCGCGAGCAGCTGGAGTTCCAGCGCGGCCACAGCCGGTAAGAGCACAGCAGGACCCGGGGGGGACGCGCTGCCCGGGCCGGAACCGTCCCGGTCCGGATCGTGATCCGTCGACGCGAGAGGGCTGCGGGCCGGATTGTGCCCTGCGGCCCTCTCGTGTATCCTGGCCGCGCTCGGAGGCTACGTGACAGACGAACCCTGTGGGAGAGCGCGCTGCGCGACACCCGGCCGGTCGACGGCCGGGAGACAGTCGAGGCAGTGCCGCCGAAGGAGCAACCGGCCCCGGTAAACTCTCAGGCACCAGGGACCGCAGGGGAATGTCACTCTGGAAAGCAGGCGGCGCGGAAGATCGCGGCGTCTCACCGAAGGGGTAAGTGCGACGGCGGCCACCGCATCCGCGGGGGCATGGCGGCGCACAATCTTTCAGGTCCGAAGACAGAGCGGGGCCATCTCCGGGGACGGAACGTCGGATCGACCGGCGGCGCCGGACCTGGGAGATGCGCGGCCGCAATCCTGTTTTCTCGGAGCGACCCGATGTCCGGTCCGGACCAGCCGACCCAGGGCGGTACCCCCGCCGATCTTCTCAAGACCCCGCTTTACGATCTGCATCTGGCGCAGGGCGGCAAGATGGTGCCCTTTGCGGGCTATCTGATGCCGGTCCAGTATCCCATGGGCATCAAGGGCGAGCATCTGCACACCCGCACCCATGTGGGGCTGTTCGACGTCTCGCATATGGGCCAGGCACGGATCACCGGGCCGGATGCTGCGGCGGCGCTCGAAGCCCTGGTGCCGGGCGACATCACCGGCCTCGGCCTAGGCCGGATGCGCTATACCCAGCTCACCACCGATGACGGCGGCATCCGCGACGACCTGATGGCGACGCGGTTCGACGGCCATGTCTTCCTGGTGGTGAACGCCGCCTGCAAGGCCGATGATTTCGCCCATATCGCGGCGCATCTGCCGGCCGGCCACAGCCTCGACATCCTGGATGATCGCGCCCTGCTGGCCCTGCAGGGGCCCGAGGCGGCAGCCGTGCTGGCGGCGCTGGCGCCCGCGGCGGCCGAGATGGCCTTCATGTCGATGCAGCCGCTCGACATCGCCGGCATTCCCTGCCTGGTCAGCCGGTCCGGCTATACCGGCGAGGACGGCTACGAGATTTCGGTCCCGGCCGATCAGGCGGAAAGCCTGGCCGGCAAGCTGCTGGCCGATCAGCGGGTGGCGCCGATCGGTCTCGGCGCCCGCGACAGCCTGCGCCTCGAAGCCGGGCTCTGCCTCTACGGCCACGATATCGACCTCTCGACCAATCCGGTCGAAGCGGGGCTCGGCTGGTCGATCGCGAAGCGCCGCCGCACCGCCGATGCCGGCTATCCCGGGGCGGCGGTGATCGCCGCCGCCTTTGCCGAGGGCCCGGCGCGCAAGCGCGTCGGCCTTGTTCCCGAGGGCAAGGTGATCGCGCGCGAAGGCACCGACGTGATCGACCCTGCAACCGGCGAGACCGTCGGCCGTGTCACCAGCGGCGGCTTCGGCCCCAGCGTCGACGGGCCGGTGGCCATGGCCTGGGTCCGCGCCGATCTGGCCGCCCCCGGCACCGCCCTTGCCCTCGACGTCCGCGGGAAATCCCGCCCGGCGACGGTCGCCCCCATGCCTTTCGCGCCGCATCGCTACCGGCGCTGACCTGCAACACTCCCGCCCCATCAGGGAACAGCGAGCTTCCTCATGAGCACTCTGCGTTTCACCAAAGACCATGAATGGATCGACCTCGACGGCGAGGTTGCAACCGTCGGCATCACCGATTACGCCCAGGGACAGCTGGGCGATGTGGTGTTCGTCGAACTGCCCGAGGTCGGGCGGTCTCTGGCCGCCGGCGACGATGCCGCGGTGGTCGAATCGGTCAAGGCCGCGAGCGACGTTTATGCGCCGATCGACGGCGAGGTGGTCGAAGCCAATCAGGCGGTGGTCGACGACCCGAGCCTGGTCAACAGCGACCCTGCGGGCGAGGGCTGGTTCTTCAAGGTCCGCGTCACCGATGCCGGTCAGCTCGACGAGCTGATGGACGAGGACGCCTATGCGTCCTACATCGCGGAGCTGGAGTGATCTTATCATGCGTTATCTGCCCCTGACGGGTGAGGACCGCGCGGAGATGCTCCGCGTGATCGGGGCCCCGTCGATCGATGCCCTGTATTCCGACGTGCCGGCCGACCTGCTTCACGGCCCCGAAGCCTTCCAGGCCGTGGCGCCGGGCAAGAGCGAGCTTCAGGTCGAGCGCGAGATGGCCGCCTATGCCCGCGCCAGCCGGGCCGCCGGTGACGGACCGTTCTTCGTGGGCGGCGGGCTCTACCGCCACCATGTGCCGGCCGCCGTCGACCATCTGATCCAGCGGTCCGAATTCCTGACCGCCTACACCCCCTATCAGCCGGAAATCGCCCAGGGCACCTTGCAGACCCTGTTCGAGTTCCAGACCCAGGTGGCCCTGCTGACCGGCATGGACGTGGCCAATGCCTCGCTCTATGACGGCTCTACCGCCGCGGCCGAAGCGGGCATGATGGCGGTGCGGATCACCCGCCGGAACAAGGTGGTGGTGGCCGGATCCGTCCATCCCCATTACCGCGCCGTGGTGCAGAACCAGCTGGGCTTCGCCGGTATCGAGGTCGACCTCGCCCCGGCCGATCCGACGGCGGAAGACGATGTCGCGGCCCGGGTCGATGCCGGCACCGCGGCGGTGATCGTGCAGAACCCCGGCTTCTTCGGCCAGGTCCGCGACCTGACGGCGCTGGCCCAGGCGGTGCATGCCAAGGGCGCGCTGCTGATCGTGGCGGTGACCGAGGCGGTGTCGCTGGGGGCGGTCGAAAGCCCCGGCGCCATGGGCGCCGATATCGTGGTCGGCGAGGGCCAGAGCTTCGGCAATGCGCTCACCTTCGGCGGGCCGACCGTGGGGCTCTTCGCCACCCGGTCGAAATTCCTCCGCCAGATGCCGGGCCGGCTCTGCGGCGAGACCGTGGATGCCGATGGCCGCCGCGGTTTCGTGCTGACGCTGTCGACCCGCGAGCAGCACATCCGCCGCGACAAGGCGACCAGCAACATCTGCACCTCGGCCGGTCTCTGCGCCTCGGCCTTCACCATTCATCTGGCGATGCTGGGTGAGCAGGGGCTGACCCATCTGGCGGCGCTGAACCATGCGCTGGCGGGTCGTGCCGCCGATCGTCTGGCGGCGGTGCCGGGTCTCAGTCTGGTCAACGACACCTTCTTCAACGAGTTCACCCTCGATCTGGGGCGGCCGGCGGCACCGGTGGTGGAGCGGCTGGCGGCGCGCGGCATTCTGGCCGGCATCGCGCCGGCGGTGCTCGACGGCGTCGAGGCCGATGCGGCGGCGCTGCAGAACCTGCTGGTGGTGGCGGTGACCGAACTCGTCACCGACGAGGATGTCGAGGCGCTGGCCTCGGCGCTGACCGAGGAGCTTTCGGCATGACCGCGATGGACCGTTCCCAGGGCCGGGTCTCGCGCGACGAGACGCCGGAGATCTCGATGATCCCCGAAACCGCGACCGGCAATCGCGGCCTGCAGCTTGAAGAGCCGCTGATCTTCGAACAGGGCACCCCCGGCCGGATCGGCGTCGATCTGGCGCCGGTGCCCGAGACGAAGAGCCGGCTGGGCGGTGTGGTGCGCAAGGGCCCGGTCGGCCTGCCCGACCTGGCCGAGCCGCAGGTGGTGCGCCATTTCGTGCGCCTGTCGCAGAAGAACTACTCGATCGATTCGGGGCTCTTCCCGCTCGGCTCGTGCACCATGAAGTACAATCCGCGCCTGAACGAAAAGGTGGCGCGGATGCCCGGCTTCGCCGATCTGCACCCGCTGCAGCCGGTCTCCACCATCCAGGGCGCGCTCGGCATGATGCACGAGCTGGGCACCTGGCTGACCGAGCTGACCGGCATGACCGAGGTGACGCTGGCCCCTGCCGCCGGCGCCCATGGCGAGCTGGCCGGGCTGATGGCGATCCGTGCCGCCCATGTCGCCCGCGGCGATGCCCGCAGGCGCGTGATCGTGCCCGACAGCGCCCATGGCACCAACCCCGCCTCGGCCGTGCTCTGCGGCTATACCGTGCAGAGCATTCCGGGCACCGATGACGGCCGGGTCGATGTGGCGGCGCTGAAGGCGGCGCTCGGCCCCGATGTCGCGGCGGTGATGCTGACCAACCCCAACACCTGCGGCCTGTTCGAACGGGACGTGAAGGTGATCGCCGATGCGGTGCACGAGGTGGGCGCCTATTTCTACGGCGACGGCGCCAATTTCAACGCCATCGTCGGGCGGGTGAAGCCGGCCGAACTCGGCTTCGACTGCATGCACATCAACCTGCACAAGACCTTCTCCACCCCGCATGGCGGCGGCGGCCCGGGCTCGGGCCCGGTGGTCTTCGCCGAAAGCCTGGCCCATGTGGCGCCGGGTCCGCGGATCCGCCGGCAGGACGATGGCAGCTACACGGTCGAAGCCGTGCCGGGCGGCCCGGCGGTCGGCCGGCTCAAGGCCTTCTTCGGCCAGGCGGGCATGTTCACCCGGGCGCTCGCCTATATGAAGAGCCTGGGCCGCGACGGCCTGCATGCGGCTTCGGGCGATGCGGTGCTGGCGGCCAACTATCTGATGGCCCGGCTCTCGGAAGAGATGACCCCGGCCTTCCCCGGCCCCGCCATGCATGAATGCCTGTTCGACGACGGCTTCCTCGAAGGCACCGGGGTCAGCACGCTCGACTTCGCCAAGGCGATGATCGACGAGGGCTTCCACCCGATGACCATGTACTTCCCGCTGGTGGTGCATGGCGCGATGCTGATCGAGCCGACCGAGACCGAATCGAAGCAGGCGCTGGACCAGCTGGTCGACGCGCTGCTCTCGCTCGCCCGCCGCGCCAAGGCGGGGGAGGCGGAAGCCTTCCATGCCGCCCCGCGCTATGCGCCGCGCCGGCGTCTCGACGAGACGCTCGCCGCCCGCAAGCCGGTGCTGCGCTGGACCCCGCCGGCAGAGGCCCGTGCCGCGGCCGAGTGACCACGGCGAGGCCCGTTACGGACAAGTCTACCGCCCCGGTAGCATCGCTACCGGGGCGGTTCGCGTTTCGGTCGGCAAATCCCGCGATGCGGCATATGGGCGTCAATCCGGGTTGACCTGGGCACAGGAAGCGCGGGCCAAAATCGATACATCCGGGTAGGATGCGGGGAATCCGGCCCCCTTTGGTGGGGATGGTCCTGCATAGCGGAAAATCACTTTCCATGAGCCTCGCCACCCGGGCCCGCGGGCCGATCTTCCGTCTCACCCTTGCCCTGGCGCTGCTGCTGCCGGTGTGCATGGGCATTGCCGGCTTCCTGAACCTCACCGCGCTGAAGCGTGTCGATGCCGAGGCGACCGTCAGCGAGGTGACCGCGATCGGCGGCAAATGGGCCGACCGGTTGCAGGTCGCCGTGCGCTACGGCAAGCCGATCGAGAAATTCTCGGGCCTCGACGACCTGCTCGACGATGTCCGCCAGGACATTCCGCTGGCCGGTCAGGCTGCGGTGGTCGATGTGAAGGGCCATGTGCTGGGCAGCCGCGGCGAAGAGGCGGCGGTGCCGGTGGTGGGCGCGGATCAGGGCGGCCAGGTGGTGGAACGCGTCAATGCCGGCCGCCGCTGGGTGCTGTTCCCGATCCGCGATGCCGGTGGCGCGGTGGTCGCCCACCTGGGCGTGGCGCTGCCCGAAGAGGCCCATACCGCCGAAATCGGCCGCACCGTTCAGGCGATGGTGGCCGCGGCGGCCGCCGCCACCATTCTGGGCGTTCTGGTCACGCTGGGGCTGGGCGTCGTCTCGGCCCGCGGCCGGGCGGCAGATGCGGTGCGGCTGAAGCGGATGCGGGTGGCCGGTATTGCGGTGGTGGTTCTGGCCCAGGCGGGGTTTGCCGCCTATGCGATCGGCGAGTTTCGCAGCGCCGTCGAAACGGCGGCCGCGCGCCAGGGCGAACGCCTGGCCGCCTCGGTCGCCAATGATCTCGACCAGCTGATCAACAAGGGCATCGCGCTCCGCTTCATGGGCCGGATCGAGGACAATTTCGCCCGGTTGATCGATCAGGTGCCGCTGATCGGCGGTGCCGCCCTGGTCGGCCCCGACGGCACGCGCATCGCCGCCGCCGGCGTGACCGGTCCGGATGCCGGGCCGGTGGTGATCCGGGATCTGACCACGGTCGCCGGCAGCGGCGGCCGCCCCGCCGGGCGGATCGAGATCACCCTGTCGGGGGCCGCCATCGCCGACAGCGTCCAGTCCCGCGTGCTCGACGCCGTCACCCTGGCGCTGGTTTCGGCCATGATCGTGGGCGAGGGGCTGATCTTCGTCTTTGCCGCGGTCCGCGGCCGCGTGGGGGCGGGCGGCATCGCCGATTCGCGCTTTGCCCGGCCGATGGCCTTCCTGTTCCTGCTCGCCTGGTCGCTGCCGCTGTCCTTCGTGCCGCTGGCCATGCGCCTGCTGGCTGCGGGCGATGGCGCTGCGACCAGCGACATCATGATGGCCGCCCCGGTATCGGCCGAGATGATGTGTGCCCTGGTCACCGCGCTCATCGCGGGGCCGATGGCCGATCGCCGCGGCTGGCAGGTGCCGGTGCTGACCGGCTTCGGCCTCTGCGTGCTGGCCAACATGGTCTCGCTGGTGGTGATGGCGACCCAGACCCACCCCGCGGCCTTCATCGCCGCGCGCGCCCTGGGCGGGCTCGGCTATGGCTTCGCCTGGATGGGCATCCAGAGCCATCTCTACGCCACCACGCTGCCCGAGCGCCGGGCCAGTGCCACGGCCGGGCTGATCGCCGGCATCTTCGTGGGCCAGATGTGCGGCACCGCCATCGGGGCGATGCTGGCCGAGCAGCTGGGCTATGCCAATGTCTTCCTGGTCGCGGCCCTGTTCATGGTCATGCCGCTGGTGGTGGCGCTGGTCGCCGTCAGCGCCGGCCGCGAGCTTGTGGTCGAAACCGACGACAAGCCGGCCGCAGCCGCCCCCGCGCCCGCGCCGGCAGAGGCCGGCGGCGGCTGGCGCGGCCTGCTCACCGATCGCACCTTCATGCTGGTGCTGGTCTGCAGCGTGATCCCGTTCTCGATCGCCCAGGTCGGCCTGCTCAATTTCGCGGTGCCGGTCTATCTGGCCGAACAGGGCATCAACCAGTCCGATATCGGCCGCGTGCTGATGGTCAACGGTCTGGCGGTCATCCTGCTCGGCCCGCTGTTCGGTCGGTTGACCGACAAGGTGACCGACAAGCGGCCCTTCATCGTGGCCGGTGCGCTGGCGGCCGCCGCCGCCCTGGTCGTCGCCAGCATTGGCGGCAATCTGATGGCGCTGGTCGCCGCCGTCTTCCTGATCGGCGTCTCGGGCAGCATCGCCGGTGGCGCGCAGAGCGCCCATGGCCTGCAGGGGGCCGGTGTCGCCCGCGCCGGCATCGGCCGGGCGGTCAGCATGAAGCGCTCGGCCGACAAGTTCGGCCAGATGCTGGGCCCGCTGATCGTGGGTGGCCTGTTCGCGGTGGTCGGCACCACGGCGGGGCTGGCGGCCACGGCCGGGCTGATGCTGGCGGCCGGCCTGCTCTTCCTGCTGCTCGACCGTCGCCCCGCCCCGCCTGCGGCGGGGGAGGCGGAGGCCAGCTCATGACCGTCGAGCGCTTGCAGGTGCCGCGCCCGGTCAAGGTCGGGGTGGAGATCGAACTGCCGATCGCCTCGGCCGCGGACGCCACCAGCCTGGCGGTCCCCGACGTGTTCGACCGCCTGGTCGCCGATGGCGAGGCCGAGGGCCGGGCGCCGCAGCCGCTCTGCCTGGGCGGCCGGGTGGTCGGCCTGCGCGATGCCGCGGGCATGATTTCGGTGGACAACGGGTTCAACAATCTCGAAGCCTCGCTCGGGCCGGTCACCGGTCTGGAGCAGCTCGACGACGAGGCGCGCGAGGCGCTGGACCGGGTGGGGGCCGCCGTGGCGGCCTCGGGCGGCATGCTGGTCAATCTGGCCGAGCATCCCTTCCAGCCGGTATCCAGGGCCTTCTATCACGCGACCCGGGCGCCCAAGCCGGTCTATGACTACTGGAACGAGGTGCGGGGCTGGGATCATTCGGCCGGCATCGATGCCAAGGCCCATAACAGCCCCTCGACCGATGTGCCCGTGGATCGTGGCGCCGATGCGGTCAATCTGGTGCTGGGCTTCTCGGCGGCCTTCATCGCCCTCTTTGCCAACAGCCCCTACGAGAACGGCCGCGCGACCGGCTTTAAGGAAAACCGGCTGACCCTCTGGTCGCGGATGTGCGGCGGGGCCCATGCCGCCCGCGACCGCAGCTGTTTCGTGCCGCCGGCCGAGCCCTTTGCCGGGCTTGCCGCCTATATGCGCTGGGCGCTGGGGGTGGATGCGCCGCTGCCGGCCCTGCCGCACGGGCCCGCGGATCTGGCCCCCACCTCCAAGATCGGCGGCCTGGTAGAGGTCGAGGGCCAGCCGACCCTGCGGGAGTTCCTCGGCCACGGCCGCAGCTGGAGCGGCCGGCTGCGCGGCGACGACATGGTGGTGCAGATCCGCCCCTCCGCCACCCATTTCGCGGCGCTGCAATCGTCGAACTTCCTGGATGCCCGGCTGCGCTTCGCCTTCGCCCCCGGCCGCATGCCCGAACCGGCGACGCTGGCCGCGGTGGTCGACAGCGATGCGGCCCTGGCCCGGCTGATGGCCGAGACCACCTCGGCGGTCTATCTGGAAGGTCGCGCCCCCGGTGCCAATCTGCCCGATCAGGAGCTGATCGATCTGGGCGGCGATGCCGTGGCGGCCAGTGTGGTGAGTGCGGCCGGCGCCCTGCAGAAGGGGCTGCTGGCGGTGATGGACCGGGGCCTGGCGGTCATTGCCCGCCATGGCTGGGCGCGGCTGATGCTGCTGCGCGAACGCGCGATGCGCGACGGGCTGGCGGCCGAGGTCGACGGGCTGACGGCGGCCCGTCTGGCGGCGGAGCTGGTCGATCTGGCTGGGGCCGGGCTCGATGCGCGCGAGGCGCGCTTCCTTGCCTATCCGGCCTTCGTACTCAAGACGGGGCAGAGCGGCGCCGATCGGGCGATCGCGATGGTCGAAGCCGGCCATGGCGACATGGCCGCACGGCTGGCGCGGCTGGTCTTCGCCCGGCGGCATGTCGCGCTCGGCGGGGCGGCGCCCAAGGCGTCCGCCGCCGCCGGGCTCGGTCAGCGGTCGATCTTGCGGTAGATCTCGTCGGCGGCCAGCAGGATGTCGACCGGCGGGTTGAAGCCGATGATCTCCATGGTCTCCAGATTGAGCGCGATCTTGGCCGGCGCCACCCAGCGCTGATCCAGCGCCCAGGGCTCGGCACCGTTGAAGATCCGGCCGATCACCTCGGCATGGAACAGCCCGACATACGAGAAATCGCCCTGGGCGATGCTCATCAGCACGCCCCGGCGCACGTCGCCCGATCCGGCCATCGAAAAGGTCGGCACGCCGGCATCCAGCGCCGCATCGACGATGGCGGCAAGGCTGCTGCTGGTCACGCCGCGATGGACGGTGATGTAAAGCGCGTCGACCTTGGGTGCCAGTTCCTTGTAGCAGCGCACCGCCTCGGCCTTCGCGACCTCTTCCGGCACGCCGTTGAAGGGCGCGAAACAGGTGACGAGGTCGAAGCCGCGGGCGGCCGAGACCGCCTCGACTTCCTCGATCGCGGCGAAGGTGCGGCCTTCCAGCGTGTTCTCGTAGACCACGCCCAGGCGTTTCGCCCGGACGATGTCGTCGAACAGCTCCACCTGGCGGCCATAGCGGCCGGGCTCGACCTTGGCATGCAGGTTGGGGCGGCCGGAATCATCCGGCGACGGAATGATCTTCGAGGCGACGGGGTCCGAGGTGGAGGCGACGACGATCGGCGTGGTGACGGCGTCATTGGCCAGATCCTGGCCCGCCCAGGTGCCCATGGCGATCATCAGGTCGATATCCTGCCGGCCGGTCAGCCGCTCGATGATCTCGGGCCGGACCTGCTTGCGGCGCTCGGGGTCGAAATCGCCGGCGGTGTAATGGGCGTCGCCGACGAATTCGACATGGCCGCCATTGGCATTGGCGACCAGGAACCGCCAGAGGGTGGCGGAATCCGGCACCTGATCCATCGGCGGCAGATCGATCTGCGGCACCCAGCCCAGCTGCATCAGCCCGCGGACGATGGCGGCCAGGATGATCTTGTAGTCGCCGTACTGGCCGCCTTCGTAATAGCCGATGCGGAAGCGCTTTTCGGGGGTTTCGGGCCCCGGCACCGCCGGGATCGCCTCTGCCGCGGCGCGGATCTCGGGCGAGGGCGGGGCGGCATGGGCCGAGGCGGGCACCAGGCCGATCAGCAGTCCGGCGAGCGCCAGGCCGATCAGCAGCGACAGCAGGACACGTCCGAACAGGGTCGCGGGCTTCCAGAGGGTCATCCGATGCTCCGTAGTGCCTCGGGGGCTGCGGTGGTGGCGTCGGCCCCGGGGCCGGCGTAGTGCAGGGCGAAGACGGTGATATCGTCCGACTGGTCGGCACCGGCAACGAAATCGTCGATGTCGTCGAACAGCCGGTCGACGAAGCGCTTCGGATCGGCCGCCATGCCGCCGGCCGACACCCGGAGCAGCCGGTCGTCGCCGTAGAGCGCCTTGTCGGGGTTGTGGGCCTCGGTCACACCGTCGGTATAGACCAGCAGCTCGTCGCCGGCGCAGAGGTCCAGCGACATCGCCCGGTAGGGCATGTCTTCCATCACGCCCAGCGCCGGGCCGCAGACCGTGCTCAGGGCCTCGGGCGCCGCGGCGCCGCGGCGCAGCAGCAGCGGCGGGTTGTGGCCGGCATTGCAGTATTCCAGCTGCCCGGCCGCCAGATCGATCCGGCCGCAGAACAGGGTGACGAACATGGTGTTCGGGTTGTCGCGCGCCAGCATGTCGTTCACCTCGGCCAGCATCTCGGCCGGGGTCAGGCCCTTTTCGGCCGAGGTCTTGAGCAGGGTGCGGGTGATCGCCATGAACAGCGCCGCCGGCACGCCCTTGCCCGAGACGTCGCCGACCACGAAGTAGAAATGGCGGCCTTCGGCGAAATAGAAGTCGAACAGGTCGCCGCCGACCTCCTTGGCCGGCACCAGGCGGGCATGGAGATTGATTTCGGGCCGGTCGGGGAAGGGCGGGAAGGTCTTGGGCAGCAGGCCTTCCTGAATGTCGCGGGCGGCGGCGAGTTCGCCTTCGATCCGCATGCGCTCTTCCGTCACCCGGATCAGTTCGCGGATCTTGGCGCGGAGCGTTTCGTCCATGAAGGCGAAGGCAGAGGCCAGCCGGCCGATCTCGTCGGCGCGATCGTCGATCATCCGCCGGAGCCCCGGATCGGGCGGCGCATCCTGGGTGAAATCCTGCGAGGCGAGGGCGCGGACCCGCACCTCCAGCCGGCGCAGCGGCCGCACCAGCCAGCCCGACAGCGGATAGGCCGCCAGGAACGACAGCACCAGCACGGAACCCAGCAGCAGTGCCTGATTGCGGGTGACCTCGTGCGCCGGGCCCAGAATGTCGTCGCGCGACAGCAGCATCGTCACCCGCCAGTCCAGCGGCTTGAACAGATGGGCGTAGAGCACGACGTCGTCGGCGCCGGCCGGCGGCGGCACCGCAATCGTGTCCTGGCGGGGCAGGTCCTGCGGCAGCATGGCGAAGGCGTCGGCGCAGCTGTCGACCGCGGTGCTGATCGCCGCACAGGCGGCATCGCCGCCCTGGGGCGGGATCACCAGCCGGCCCTGGCCGTCGAAGATCATCGCCCGGCCGCGATCCCCCAGGCGGAGGGCATGGACGCTGTTGGTCAGGTCCCGGATCATCTGCGCCATCTGGGCATCGGCCGCGCGCTGCACGTCCTCGGCATCGGCGATCACCGCCACCGTCCAGCCCCAGGGCTCGAAATTCCGGAAATAGCCGAATTTCAGCCGGGTCTCGGTGGCGTCCAGGCTCTGCCAGGGGAAGGTGGAGAAGGTGTCGCCATACTGAAGGACATCTTCCTGCGCCGCCTTGAAGGCCGGGCGGCCCTTCATGTCGCGGCCGTCGATCAGCGTCTGGCCCAGCAGCGATGCATCCGGGTGGATCAGCACCCGCATCTCGCCGTCATAGACGATGACATAGCGGGCCTCGCTGCGCGGCTGGTCCGACAGCCATTGCAGGGCGGTGTTGCGGGCGGCGGTCTCGCTCATCCCGCCATTGGCGGCCAGGCGGCGAAGGGCCGAGAGCACCGAGACCACCTGGTCGCCCTGGTCGCGCAGCGCCGTCTTGCGCTGTTCGACGGCGTCGACCTTCTGGCGGATCAGCGACTGGAAACGCTCGCGCAGGCTGGTGGCGAAAAGATCGATGGTGTTGGTCGCCTCGCGCTCGCGTTCCGAGACGAAGCTCCGCTCCAGCAGGGCGGTGGTCGATGGCAGGATCACGGCGGCGGTGACGCCCAGGATGGCGGCCACGCCCAGAAACACCGCCACTCTCAGTGATCGAAACTGCCGCACGTCCTGTCCCCGTCGCCACATGCCCCGGCCGTCCGGCAGGTCTTCGCCCGGCCGGCCGTCATTTCTCCCGCCGGTGCATCCTGCCTGATCACCGGCCACATGGCGAGCCTCCAGACGCACCGGGTCAACGGTGGGCCACATCGGTGACGAAACATTACATCGACGCCGGATGATCATTCCGGTGACATGACATTACATCGACATCGATATATCTGATCAGTGACGCAGCATTATATTGACGCCGGAGTACCTTCGGGGGCCGGTCCCGAAACGCGAAACGCCCCGCCGGCAAAACCGGCGGGGCGTTTCGGAACTGCCCGGATCGCGGGAGACGCGGATCAGTGCAGGGTCTTGAGGCCGGCGATGGTGTCGTCCACCAGCTTGGCCTGACGGTCGGCCGAAAGCTGGGTGCGCAGCACCTGCTCGGTCGCCGCCATCGCCACATCGACCGCGGTCGCACGGACCTCGGCGATCGCATCGGCTTCCGCCTGGGCGATCTTGGTGGCGGCCATGCGCTCGCGACGCTCGATCGACTGGGCCAGCTGGGTCTGGCCCATTTCGACGATGCGCTTCGCTTCGGTGCGCGCATGGGCGACCATCTGCTCGGCTTCCTGCATCGCCTCGCGCTGCTTGCGCTGATACTGGGCGAGGAGCGCCTGGGCGTCCTCACGCAGCTTCTGCGCGGCATCGAGTTCGGCGCGGATCGCGGCTGCACGGGCGTCGAGCATGCCCCCGATGGCCTTGTGGACCTTCAGGAAGCCAAGCCCGGCGATGCAGAGGACGAAGGCGACGGCGACCCAGAAAGTGGGATCGGAGAACATCGGCCTCACTCCTTCCGCGACGAGGTGGCGGCCAGGGCGGCATCGACGGCGCTGCGGACCGCAGCACCATCGACCGGCGCACCGGCCAGCTTCGCGGTGGCCGCCTCGGCGGTCTCGGTCGCGAGCGACGCGAGATCGGCCATGGCGTCCGCCTTGGCGGCGGCAACGGCGGCTTCGGCCTCGCGGACCTTGGCGGCCAGACGCTCGTCGAGCGCGTCGAGCTGCCGCTGGGCCTCGGCCTGGGCCTGCTCGCCGGCCTGCTCCAGAAGCTTCTGGGCTTCGGCGCGGGCATTGGCGAGCGCCGCTTCATAGGCCGCACGCGCCTCTTCGGCCTCGCGCTTCAGCGCTTCGGCACGATCGAGATCGGCGGCGATACGGTCCTGGCGCACCTCGAGGATATCGGCGATGCGCGGGAGCGCGATCTTCGACATCAGCAGATAGAGCAGGCCGAAGGACACCACCAGCCAGAAGATCTGCGACGCGAATGTGCTCGGTTCGAACTGAGGCATGGGTCTCCCGGGGCATTTCGTGGACGGGGCCCGGATATGGGCCGTCCGTCATGGCGAAAGTCTGGCGTGGACGGAGGATCGTGCCGTTGCCCGAAGCGGTGCCCCTGGAAGGGTGTCGCCCGGCGGCCGTCTGCCGTCCCCGCCCTCACGAACGCGCCCGAGGCGGTGTTTTCACACCCCTCGGGCCCGCTCGGTACCGGTTCCCGGCCGTCGTGCTGATCAGAACACGAAGAGGATGATCAGCGCGATCAGCAGGGCGAAGAGGCCGACCGCCTCGACCAGCGCGAAGCCGAGCATCGCGAGGGGGAACACGGTGGTGCGGACCGAGGGGTTCCGCGCCAGCGAGCTGACCAGCGAGGAGAAGATGTTGCCGATACCGATACCGACGCCGAACAGCGCAAGCACCGCGAGGCCGGCACCGATCATCTTTGCGGCTTCCAGTTCCATCGCTCAACTTCCTTATCTTGACAAAGGGACTGGTTTTCAGAGAGGCGATCGCCTGATACCTGCCCGCGACCGGGGACCGGCCGGCGACATCGCCGGTCGGTCGGATCCGGTCCCGGATCTCAGTGCAGGTGCAGCGCGTCGTTGAGGTAGATGCAGGTCAGGATCGCGAAGACATAGGCCTGCAGCGCGGCGATGAAGAGTTCGAGGGCGGTAAGGCCCACGACCACCACGAGAGGCGCAACACCCGCGATACCGAGCGCGACGATGAAGCCGGCCAGCACCTTCAGCATCGTGTGCCCGGCAACCATGTTCGCGAACAGTCGCACCGAAAGGCTGATCGGACGCGACAGATAGGAGATGATCTCGATCGGCACCACCAGCGGCATCATCCACAGGGGCACGCCCTGGGGGACGAAGAAGCTGAAGAAGTGGCCGCCATGCTTCACCAGACCGATCACGGTGGTCAGGATCCAGACGAACAGCGCCATCGCAAAGGTGACGACGATGTGGCTGGTGGTGGTGAAGCTGTAGGGGAGCATGCCCGCCAGGTTGGCGAACAGGATGAACATGAACAGCGTGAAGATGAAGGGGAAGTACTTCCGGCCTTCCGACCCCACGTTGTCTCGAAGCATGTTCGCGACAAACTCGTAGGACATCTCCGCCATCGACTGTCCGCGGCCCGGAACGAGGGCGCGACTGCGCGAGCCCAGCGTCAGGAACAGCGTAACGGCCGCGATGGCGATGAACATCCACAGCGACGAGTTGGTGAAGGAGATGTCGACGCCGCCGATCTGGAGGTCGACCAGACGCTTGATGTGGAACTGCTCAAGCGGGCTATGTGCTTCCGCCACCGTGGCCCTCGCTCTTCGTTAAGAACTCAACCCTGGCCGGAGCCGTCGGCACCGGGGAGTTCCCGCATGCCGGCCACCTTCCGCACCCTTGCCCGCGGTCGACCCGCAGACCCGTCAATCTTCCCGTCCGGCGTCACCGGCCCTGGCCGGTGTCATCCCGCCGTGCCGGATCATCCCGTCGTCCCGAACCATCCCCTTCCGGGGGTGCGGCCGGGCCGTTGCCCTGCGTTTCACCTTCATCGATCTCGTCCATCGTCCGTTTGGCGAAGGCATAGGCATTGCGTATGCCGGCCGCCGCACCAAATAGAAAGAAGACGAGCATTCCGAAGGGCGCCGTGCCGAGCCAGCGGTCGATGAACCAGCCAAGCCCGAGCCCGACGACGAGAGCCGCCAGGATATCCGTCCCGACGCGAGCGGCGAACCCGATGCCCTTCACCGGCTCACGCGAATTCCCCGGACCGTCGCCCGTGCGGCGGCCGGTGGAGGATCGTGCCTGCTTCAGTCGGGCTTCAAGCTCTTTCAGTCCCGAGTCGTCCCGGTCATCCATGAGCGTGGGCCCGCCTTGAGCATCCGGTCGGTGGAAGGCGCCTCTGGATTTCCGGCGCCAGGCGGACCGCATTTCTGCTGCCGCACCTTGGCATCCGGCCATCCGGGCACGCCGGCCGCGCCGCAACAGCGCTGCCGAAGGCGCGTGAACCATACGGGGAAGCCCTATGCGTGTCAAGAATGAAAACCCCTTGCTTTACAAGGGATTGGCTTAGCCAACCCATTGATTTTTCAGCACTCGCCTTTCAGGCTCGTGCCCGCCCGGGCACCCTGTGCCCCGGTGTCGCAGGTGCGGGCGGTGCAACCTCAGGGTATCCGGCGCGGGCATCTGCAGCATGGTGGGGGACAGAGTTCGATGCCCCGGGATGCGTGACGGGACGAATTCTCCCCTGTTGATTGAAAATCGGCGAGGTGTTGCATCCTTCGCGCGGTTGACGCATGGTGGTTGCACAAGGCCGGCCCGATGCGGGACCGGCCACCACGCCCCGGGACGCCAGACGCGACGGGGCTTCGCGGGCGGAATGATCGCCGGCGGACGGGCGGATCCTGGATGGAAGCCCGCGTGGACGATCGCGATGGCATCGCCGCCTGCACCCCGCCGGCGGCGGCGGTTTTCTGCTGCCACGCGACGCCGACGCAGCGCGCTTCCTCTCGGTTTATATATTTATATATATGCCCCTCGTCCATCGGCCGCTTCCGCACCGACAGCAGTGTGACGGAGGGACGGAACGCGATGTTCGGGCTTGGAGCCGGTCAGGGGTTGATGATCTGCGGCCATGGCAGCCGCGATCAGGGGGCGGTCGACGAATTCGCCGAGCTGGCCATAGAGCTGCGCCGCCGCTTTGCCCCGGTGCCCGTCGAATACGGCTATCTGGAATTCGCCCGCCCGATCATCCGCGACGGCCTGGACCGGCTGCGGGCCCAGGGGGTGCGCGAGGTTCTGGCCGTGCCGGGCATGCTGTTCGCGGCCGGCCATGCCAAGAACGACATCCCGTCGGTGCTGAACACCTATCAGGAAAGCGTGCGCAGCGGCGGTGAGATGGCCGGCGGCCGGGCCGATCCCGGCTTCACCATCCGCTATGGCCGTGAACTGGGCATCGACCCGCGGATGCTGAAGGCGGCGGGAGAGCGGGTAGAGGCGGCCATCGCCCGTGCCGATGCCGCCCGCCCGGCCACCGACCCCATCCCGCGCCACGACACCCTGCTGGTGGTGGTGGGCCGCGGCGCATCCGACCCCGACGCCAATTCCAATGTCGCCAAGGTCGGCCGCATGCTGTGGGAAGGGCTGGGCCTCGGCTGGGCCGAGACGGCCTATTCGGGCGTCACCTTCCCGCTGACCGAACCGGCACTTCGCCACGCGGTGCGGCTGGGCTTCCGGCGGGTCGTGGTGTTCCCGTATTTCCTGTTCACCGGCATTCTGGTCAACCGGATCTACGACGCCGTCGACCGGGTGGCGGCCGATTTCCCCGAGATCGAATTCGTGAAGGCCCGCTATCTGCGCGACCACCCGCAGGTGGTGGAAACCATGATCGACCGGGTGCAGGAAATCCTGCAGGGCACCGGCAACATGAACTGCCAGATGTGCAAATACCGCGTTCAGGTGCTGGGCTTCGAGGCCGAGCGCGGCCTGCCGCAGGAAAGCCACCACCATCATGTGGAGGGCATCGGCACCGGTGCCGCGGGGCATGATCACGGGCATGACCATCATCACCATGATCACGCCCATGACCACGATCACCATCATGATCATGATCATCAGCACGGGCACGGCCACGACCATGGGCACCACCACCATGGGGCCGGCCATGATCACGGCCATCACCACCACCCCTATCCCCATGCCGACCATCCGCTTGGCCCATCCAGCCTGAACAGGGAAGCGTCCAGTCTGAAGAAGGCATCGGGTGGATGAGCGCCGCCTGGCTGCGTGTGCCCGACCAGATCTATGCCCGATCCTTCGCCATCATCCGGGCCGAGGCGGAGCTTGACCGGCTGCCGCCGGCCCTGGTGCCGCTGGCGCTCAGGGTCGTGCATGCCTGCGGCGTGGTCGAGGTCGCCGCAAATCTGGCCTGGCAGGGGGATCCGGCCGCGGCCGGCCGTGCCGCGCTGGCTGCGGGGCGGCCGGTGATCGCCGATTGCCGCATGGTCGCCTCGGGCATCATCCGCCGCCGGCTGCCGGCCGGCACCGACATTCTCTGCGGGCTGGACTGCGACGAGACCGCGGCGATCGCGGCGCGCGACGGCACCACCCGCTCGGCCGCGGCGCTCGACGCGCTGGGCGACCGGCTGGCCGGCGCCGTGGTCGCGATCGGCAACGCGCCCACGGCCCTGTTCCGCCTGCTGGAGATCATCGCCGCCGGCGGCCCGCGCCCGGCGGCGATCCTGGCCTTCCCGGTCGGCTTCGTGGGGGCCGCCGAAAGCAAGCAGGCGCTGGTCGAGGCCGGTTGCGGCGTGCCCTTCCTCACCCTGCCGGGGCGGATGGGCGGCAGTGCCATGGCCTCGGCCGCGGTCAACGCCCTCTGGGCCCCCAATGAGGAAGGGGCGGGATGATGGACGGCGCCACCCTGACCACCGCAACCGCCCCCTGGATCACCATCATCGGCATCGGCGAGGATGGCCTGGCCGGTCTCGGCACCGAGGCCCGGGCCGAGGTGGCTGCGGCGGAGCTGCTGATCGGCGGCGACCGCCATCTGGCGATGCTGCCTGCGGAAGACCGGCGCCCGCGCCTGGCCTGGCCCAGCCCGCTCAAGGATCTGCGGCCGGCGATCGCGGCCGCGCGCGGCCGCCGCCTGGTGGTGCTGGCCAGCGGCGACCCCTTCTGCTGGGGTGTCGGCACCACGCTTGCCCGCTGGTTCGGGGCCGATGCGCTGAACGTGCACCCGGCCCCCTCGGCCGCAAGCCTGGTCTGTGCCCGGCTGGGCTGGCCGCTGCCCGAGGTGCGGATCATCACCCTGCACGGCCGGCCGTTGGCGCTGCTCGACCGCCATCTTCAGCCCGGCGCGCGTCTCGTTATATATACCGACGACGGCGCGGCCCCGGCGGCGATCGCCGCCCGTCTGGCCGAACGCGGTTTCGGGGCCAGCCCGATGGTCGTGCTCGAATGCCTGGGCGGCCCGCGCGAAGCCCTGCGCCGCGGGACGGCCGGCGACTGGGATCCGCGCCCGGCGGCCGATCTGAACACGGTCGCGGTCGAACTGGTGGCGGCACCCGCGACCGATTGGCTGCCGACCCTCGCCGGGCTCGATGACGATGCCTTCGGTCATGACGGCCAGCTGACCAAGCGAGAGGTGCGGGCGATCACCCTGGCCCGGCTGATGCCGGCGCCGGGGGCGCTGCTCTGGGATCTGGGCGCCGGCAATGGTTCGGTCGCGATCGAATGGCTGCGGGCCGAGCCGACCGCCCGGGCAATCGGTATCGAACAGCGGCCCGACCGGCTGGATCGGGCGCGGGCCAATGCGCGCAGGCTGGGCGTGCCGGGGCTTAAGCTGATCGAGGGCCATCTGCCCGAGGCGCTGGCCGGGTTGCCGGTTCCGGATGCGATCTTCCTGGGCGGCGCCGTGGCGCAGGCGGGGCTGATCGACCATCTGGTCACTCTGCTGCCGCCGGGCGGCCGGCTGGTCGCCAATGCCGTGACCCTGTCGGGAGAGGCGGCGCTGATCGAGGCTCAGGCCCGCCATGGCGGCGATCTGACCCGCATCCAGATCGCCCGCGCCGAACCGGTCGGGCCGCATCTGGGCTGGCGGGCGGCGATGCCGGTCACCCAATGGGCCTGGCGGCGCGCATGAGCGGGGCAGGTTCGACGACCGGTCGGCTCATTGGTCTCGGCCTCGGGCCGGGCGATCCGGAGCTGATCACGCTGAAGGCCGCCCGGCTGCTCGGCAGCCTGGGGGTGATCGCCCATATTCGCGCGGCCGGCGCCGCCCGGGGGATGGCGCTCAGCATCGCGGGCGGGCTGATCGCGCCCGGGGCGGTGCTGGTCGAGATCGAGATGCCGATGCGCGACGACCGCAGCCCCG
This sequence comes from Tistrella mobilis, assembly GCF_039634785.1. Classification (NCBI taxonomy): domain Bacteria; kingdom Pseudomonadati; phylum Pseudomonadota; class Alphaproteobacteria; order Geminicoccales; family Geminicoccaceae; genus Tistrella; species Tistrella mobilis. Next base: position 40,431 of record NZ_JBBIAB010000011.1, read on the forward strand.
GGGCCGCCGCCTATGATGCCGGCGCCGCGGCCATCGCCGCCCATCTGGCGGAGGGTCGCGATGTCGGCCTCTTGTGCGAGGGCGACCCGCTCACCTTCGGCTCGTTCATGTATCTGGCCGCCCGCCTCCAGGGGCGCTTTCCGGTCGAGGTGGTGCCGGGCATCACCTCAATGGCCGGGGCGGCGGCGCGGATCGGCCTGCCGCTCGCCGCCCGCACCGACTGTCTGGCGATGATCCCGGCGACCCTGCCCGCGCCCGAGCTTGCGACGCGGATCGCCGCGGCCGACGGCATGGCCTTCCTCAAGGTCGGCCGGCATCTGCCCAAGCTGCGCCGGGTGCTGGAGGAGGCAGGCCTCCTGGCCCGGGCCTGGTATGTCGAGCGCGCCACCTGGCCGGGGGAGCGCATCCTGAAGCTTGCCGACCTCCCCGACGAGGCGGCGCCCTATTTCAGCCTGATCCTGGTTCACCGGCGCGGCGAGGCGACAGCATGACCGACATTCCTTCCACCGCCGCTCCGGCCGTTCTGATCCTGGGGCCGTCGGGGCTGCCGCTGGCCCGGCGGGTTCAGGCACTGCTGCCCGGCGCCGTGATCACCGGCCCCCATGCCCGGCTTGCGGCCGATGATCGCGCCCTGGTCCAGCCGCTCGACCCCGTGGCCGAGGGGCTGCGCGGCCTGTTCCTGGCCGGCCGGCCGATCCTGGGCATTGCCGCTGCCGGCGCGCTGATCCGCATGCTCGCCCCGGTCCTGGCCGACAAGACGGCCGAGCCGCCGGTGCTGGCACTCGCCGAGGACGGCAGCGCGGTCGTGCCGCTTCTGGGCGGCCATCACGGCGCCAATGATCTGGCCCGACAGCTGGCGACGGCGCTGGGGGCGGTGGCCGCCGTCACGACCGCGGGCGATCTGCGCTTCGGCGTCGCGCTCGACGACCCGCCGGTCGGCTGGCGGCTGGCGGCGGGGCTGGATCCGAAACCCGCCATGGCGGCGCTGGTCGCCGGGGCCTCGGTGCGGGTCGAGGAGGATCTTCCCGACTGGCTTGCCCCCCTGCCGCAGGCGGCAGACGGCAGCGTGCCGCTGGTGATCGATCACCGGCTTCGGGAGGTGCCGGCGGGCGGGCTGCTCTATCATCCGGCCCGCCTTGCCGTCGGCATCGGCTGCGAACGCGGTGCCGGGGCCGAGGAGATCGGCGGGCTGATCGACGAGACCCTGGCCGGTGCCGGTCTGGCGCCCGGGGCCGTGGCCCTGATCGCGACCATCGACATCAAGGCCGACGAGGCCGGGATCGCCGCCGCGGCCGCCGCGCGCGGCCTGCCGGTGCGGGTTTTCCCCGCCGCGCGGCTTGCCGAGGAAACCCCGCGGCTTGCAACGCCGTCCGATTATGTCAGGGCGACGGTGGGGGTGGCGGGCGTCGCCGAGGCGGCGGCCCTGGCGGCGGCGGGCCCCGCGGGGGAGCTGATCGTGGCCAAACGCAAATCGCCGCGCGCGACCTGTGCGGTGGCGCTCGCCCCGGCGCCGATCATGGCGGGCGGGGTCGGGCGCGCGCCGGGCATGCTCTATGTCGTCGGCATCGGCCCCGGCCGGCCCGACTGGCGCACCCCCGAGGTCGACCGCATGGTCGCAGAGGCGACCGACCTGGTCGGCTATGGCCTCTATCTGGACCTGCTGGGCCCGGCGGCGGCCGGCAAGCGCCGCCATGGCTATGAGCTGGGCGAAGAGGAACGCCGCGTCGCCGCGGCACTCGATCTGGCGGCGGAGGGGCGGAGCGTGGCGCTGGTCTGTTCGGGCGATGCCGGCATCTATGCCATGGCGGCGCTGGTCTACGAGCTGATCGAGCGCGGCGAGGATCTGGGCGAGCCCCGCCCCGGCTGGGCCCATGTGCCGGTGCAGGTCTCGCCGGGGATTTCGGCGCTGCAGGCCGCGGCGGCACGGGCGGGCGCGCCGCTCGGCCATGATTTCTGCACCATCTCGCTGTCCGATCTGATGACGCCGTTCACGGTGATCGAACGCCGGATCCGGGCCGCGGCCGCCGGTGATTTCGTGGTCGCCTTCTACAACCCGGTCTCGCGCCGCCGACGCCATCAGCTGGCCCGCGCCCGCGAGATCCTGATCGAGGCGCGCGGCGGCGCCACCCCGGTGATCCTGGCCCGCAATCTGGGCCGGCCCGACGAGACGGTGACCATCACCGATCTGGACGGGCTGGCGGTCGATGCGGTGGACATGCTGACCCTGGTGATGGTCGGCGCCCGGGGTAGCCGGCGGCTGGAACTGGGGCAGGGCAGCCGGGTCTACACCCCCCGCGGCTATGGCAGCCGCGGCGAAGACAGTTTTGCAGATGCCGGTTTCGGCCGGACCGGATCAGGGGAGGCCGTGGCATGACGGTTCATTTCATCGGTGCCGGCCCCGGTGCGGCCGATCTGATCACCATCCGCGGCCGCGACCTGATCGCCGCCGCTCCGGTCTGCCTCTATGCCGGCTCTCTGGTGCCGGCCGAGGTGGTGGCCTGGGCACCGCAGGGCGCCCGGGTGGTCGACACCGCCCCGCTCACCCTCGACGAGATCGTGGACGAGATGCGGGCGGCGCATGAACGGGGCGAGGATGTCGCCCGGGTCCATTCCGGTGATCCCTCGATCTATGGGGCGACGGCCGAGCAGATGCGCCGGCTGAAGGCGCTGGGCATCCCCTTCGACGTGACGCCGGGCGTGCCCGCCTTTGCCGGTGCCGCCGCGGCGCTGCAAAGCGAGCTGACCCTGCCCGGCATCTCGCAGACGGTGATCGTGACCCGCACCGGCCATGCCTCGTCGCCCATGCCCGAAGGCGAGACGCTGGAAGAGCTGGGCCGGTCGCGGGCGACGCTGGCCATCCACCTGTCGATCCGCTTCCTGCCCCAGATCCACCGGACTCTGGCGCCCCATTACGGCGACGACTGCCCGGTGGTGGTGGTCTATCGGGCGACCTGGCCCGACCAGATGATCATCCGCGGCACGCTGGCCGATATCGCCGCACGGGTGCGTGCGGCCAAGATCACCCGCACCGCGCTGATCCTGGTCGGCCGGGTCTTCGAGCCCGGCGACTTCGCCGACAGTGCGCTTTATGATCCGGGACATGCGCATGTGCTGCGGCCGGTCCGGGCCGCCCCGAAACGTCCCCGGGGCAGCCTGCCCGATCCCGTGGCCGGCGCTGCCCCCCGCGTCGGGGACGCCGATATCCTCTCCCGCTGAGTGTCTGTTTCCCACCGGCTCTGGCGCCCCCTCAGATCCCTTCCCGAACCCTGTCCGCACCGGACGTCCCGACGACGGAGACACGATCCCATGTTCCGACGCAGCCTGATCCTGCCGCTGACCGCCGCCGCCGCCCTGGTGGCCGGCCCGGCCTTTGCCCATACCGGCCACGAGGTTGCCGGTTTCATGAGCGGCTTCGCCCATCCGATCGGTGGTCTCGACCATGTTCTGGCCATGCTGGCGGTCGGCTTCTGGGCCGGGCAGACCGGTGGCCGCATGATCTGGGCGGCGCCGCTCGGCTTCATGGCGCTGATGATCGCCGGCGGCGCGCTCGGCATGGCCGGGATCGGCCTGCCGGGGGTGGAGCTGGGTATCGTCGCCTCGATCGTGGTCTTCGGCCTGATGATCGCCTTCGCCTTCCGCCCGAACCCGGTGGCGGCGGCCGCCATCGCCGGCGTCTTCGCCCTGTTCCACGGCCATGCCCATGGCACCGAGATGGCGGGCGACGGTTCGGCGGCGCTTTATGCGCTGGGCTTCCTGGCGGCGACCGGCCTGCTGCATCTGGCCGGCATCGGCATCGCCATGGGGCTGCAGAAGCTGCAGGTGGCCAGGGTCGAGCGTCTGATCGGCGCCGGCATCGCCGCCGCCGGTCTGGTGCTCATGGTCGGCTGACCGGGGGGAGCGCCTGGTCTTCCGCCACCGGCCGGGCCAGCCAGTCGACCACCTCGTCGACCCAGCTGGCCCAGAGGCCCGGCGGCGAGGGGGGACGGTCGATCATGAGCACGGCGATGTGGCATTCGCGCGCGACCTGGATCTTGGCCTCGGCACCGGTGCCGCCGGCATTCTTGGCGATCACCGCCGAGACCGCGTGTTCGGTGAAGAAGCCGCGTTCGGCGGCAAGGTCGAAGGGGCCGCGATCGCGGACCAGCGTGACGTCGACCCCGGGCGGCAGTACCGCCACCGGCTCGATCGTGCGGACCACGAAACTGTATTCAGGCCGCGCCGCCAGCAGGTTCAGACCGCGCCGGCCGGTGGCGACGAAGACCCGCCCGTCTTCGGGCGCCGCCGCGCGCGGCAGGGTCTCCAGCGCCTCGGCCAGATCCGCCACACCGTACCAGCGGTCGCCGATGCCGGCGGTCCAGGGCGGGCGGCGGAGCGTGATCCGCGGCACGCCTGCGCGCAGCGCCGCTTCGACCGCATTGGTCGAGATCGTCTCGGCGAAGGGATGGGTGGCATCGACCAGCCGGTCGAAGCCCTCTCCGGTCAGCAGCCGGGTCAGCCCGTCGATGCCGCCGAGCGGGCCTGAAACCAGCCGGCCGGCCGGGCGCCGCGGTGCATGGGTGGCGCCGGCGAGCGAGGTCCAGACCTCGTGGCCGGCGGCGGTGGCGGCCTCGGCCAGGGCGGCGGCTTCGGCCGTGCCGCCGAGGATCAGAAGCTTGAGCGGTTCGACCATCGGCTCAGATCCGGATCCCGGCAGTGGCGGCGACGGGCTTGCCCGCCCGGTCGGCGACCACCACGTCTATCGCCACGGCGGCGGGTGCGACCGCGGCGGCGAGCGTCGCGACTGCCGCCTCGGCCACCGGCCGCGCGATGTCGAGCCCGGCGGCACTGCAGAGGTCGAGCACCTGTTTGGCGGTGTTGGCGGCCGCAATCGCGGCGGTCAGCTCCGCCCCGGCGCCGATGCCGGCGGCAAGGCCCGCAAGACGGCCGAAATCCACCGTCGAGCGGCTGGAATGGAGGTCGAGCGCCCCCTGGGCCAGCTTGACCAGCTTGGCGAAGCCGCCGGCCACCACCAGGCGCGGGACCGGGTGGTGGCGCAGATATTTGGCGAGTGCGCCCGCGAAATCGCCCATGTCGATCAGGGCATGATCGGGCAGATCGGGCAACAGCCGGCGCAGCATGGCCTCCGAGGTCGATCCGGTGCAGCCGGCGACCATGTCGAGGCCGGCGGCGCGGGCGACATCGACGCCGCGATGGATCGAATGGATCCAGGCGGCACAGGAATAGGGCACCACCACGCCGGTGGTGCCCAGGATCGAGATCCCGCCCAGGATGCCCAGGCGCGGGTTCCAGGTCCGCTCGGCAAGGGCCGCGCCGCCCGGCACCGAGATGGTGACGACGACATCGCCCGGATGGTCGAGCAGGGATGCGAGTTCGGCCACGGTCTCGGTCATCATCCGCCGCGGCACCGGGTTGATCGCCGGTTCCCCGGGCGGGATCGGCAGGCCGGGCCGCGTGACGGTGCCGACGCCGGCGCCGGCGCGGAAGGTGACACCCGTTCCCCGGGGGCCCGGGTGCAGCGTCGCCAGGATCAGCGCGCCATGGGTGACGTCGGGGTCGTCGCCGGCATCCTTGACGATGCCGGCGGTCATGGCGCCGTCGGGCTCCACCCGGCGCTCGGCGACATCGAAAACCGGGCGTTGCCCCGTGCGGAGGGTGGCCCTGGGCAGGGTGATCTCCACCCGCTCGGGGAAGCGGCCGGTGGCAAGCGCGGTGAAGGCGGCGGCGGTGGCCGCGGTGGCGCAGGCACCGGTGGTCCAGCCCGAGCGGAGCCGAGGCGCAGCCGGCCCGCCCCCAGGCTTGCGGCCGGAGGTCTGATTGCCGGGCAGGGTTTCCGGTATGGCGCGGGTCGTGGTCATGGCGCGACGATATCATCAAGCGGCGGAAGGGTCATGGGCCCGGCCGTGACAAACGGAGGAACGGCGCGATGAGCGAGGCAGAGGGCAAGGAGATGCCGGGGGCGACCCCGGGTGGTGCCGGCATGGTGCTGCCCGGCCTGCTGGGCCTGCCTGCCTTCGCGCCCGGCCAGGTCTGGCTGGTGGGGGCGGGGCCGGGCGATCCGGCGCTGCTGACGCTGGGGGCGGCCCATGCCATCGCCTCGGCCGATGTCATCGTCTACGACGCCCTGGTGGATGAGCGGATCCTGGCCCTGGCCGGGCCCCATGTGCGGCTTGAATATGCCGGCAAGCGCGGCGGCCGCCCCTCGCCCAAACAGGCCGACATCACGCTCAGGATCATCGCGCTTGCGCGTGAGGGGCTGCGGGTGCTCAGGCTGAAGGGCGGCGACCCCTTCGTCTTCGGCCGCGGCGGCGAGGAAGGGCTGGCGCTGGTCGAGGCCGGCATTCCCTTCCGGGTGATCCCGGGCGTCACCGCCGGGATCGGCGGCTCGGCCTATGCCGGCATTCCGGTCACTCATCGCGACACCAATCATGTGGTCAGCTTCATCACCGGCCACGACACCACCGGCGGTGTTACCGGCAGCATCGACTGGGCGGCGCTGGCCAGGGGCTCGCCGGTGATCGTGCTCTATATGGGGCTCAAGCATCTGGGCGAGATCTCCAGCCGGCTGATCGCCGGCGGCCGCGACGCAGAAGAGCCGGTGGCGGTGATCAGCCGGGCCACCACCCCGCATCAGCGGGTGCTGGAAACCACGCTCGCCCGCGCCCATGACGATGTGGTGGCGGCCGGGCTTGAAGCGCCGTCGATCGTGGTGATGGGGCCGGTGGTCCGGCTGCGCGCCGCGCTCGACTGGATGGGGGTGCTGGACGGCAGCCGCACGCCCAAGGCCGACCCGCTCGGCACCCGCGGACACAAGGCCGCCTCGTGACCCCGCCGCCGGCGCTGATCCTGACGGCCCCCGCCTCTTCGGGCGGCAAAACCACCATGACGCTGGGCCTGCTTCGCGCCTTCCGGCGCCGTGGCCTCGACCCCGTTGCGGCCAAGATCGGGCCCGATTATATCGACCCGGCCTTTCACGAGGTCGCCGCGGGCCGGCCGTCGGTCAATCTCGACGGCTGGGCGATGGCGCCCGGGCGGCTGGCCCGCCTGATCGAGATGCAGGCGCCTGCCGGGCTGCTCGCCATCGAAGGGGTCATGGGGCTGTTCGACGGCGCGCCGGCACCCGGGGCCAGTGGCGACGGGTCGGCGGCGGCGCTGGCGCGCATGTTCAGCCTGCCGGTTCTGCTGGTGGTCGATGCCGGGGCCCAGGCGCGATCGGCGGCGGCGCTGATCCACGGTTTCCGCAGCTTCGATCCGGCGGTTCAGGTGGCGGCGGTGATCTTCAACCGGGTCGGCGGCCCCGGCCATCGGCGCGTGCTGGCGGCGGCTGCCGCCGAGGCGGGGGTGCCGGCGCTGGGCTTCGTGCCCCGCCGGGCCGATATCGCCCTGCCGTCGCGCCATCTGGGGCTGGTGCAGGCCTGCGAGACCACGGATCTGGAGGCGCTGCTCGACCGGCTGGCCGATCTGGTGGCGGCCCATGTCGATCTGGATGCCGTGGCCGCGCTGGCCCGGCCGCCGGTTTTCGGGGCCCGGCTGGTGGCGGCGGAACCCGGGCCGGCGGTGCCGCCGCCGGGCGGCCGTATCGCCCTTGCCCGCGACGATGCCTTTGCCTTCATCTATCCGCATCTGCTGGCGGACTGGCACGCGGCCGGGGCCGAGGTGCTGCCCTTCTCGCCGCTGGCGGGCCAGGCACCGGACCCGTCGGCCGATGCCGTCTGGCTGCCCGGCGGCTATCCTGAGCTGCATGCCGGCCGGCTTGCGACCGATCGCGCCTGGGTGCGCGGGCTGGTCGCGGCCCGCGACCGGGGTGCGGTGATCTTCGGCGAATGCGGCGGCTATATGGCGCTGGGCCAGGGGCTGACCGATGCCGATGGCCGCGACTGGCCGATGGCCGGGCTGCTGGGGCTTTCCACCAGCTTTGCCGCGCGGCGGCTGCATCTCGGCTATCGCCTGGGCCGGATGGTCGCGGGGCCGCTGGAGGGCAGGCTCTGGCGCGGCCATGAATTCCACTATGCCACCATCACCGCCGAGCGGGGCGATCCGCTCTGGTCGTCGGTGGAGGATGCGACCGGGGCCGCGGTCGAAGGGGCGCAGGGCTTGCGCGCCGGACGGGTCGCCGGTTCGTTCCTGCACCTGATCGCGGCCGGTCAGTCGGTTGCCGGCTGAACCGGGGCAGGGGCGGGGGCGGCCTCGCGCCTGGCGGTCAGCGTGGTGCCGGCCGAGGCCGAAATGATCGCGCCGATCGCCAGCCATTGCAGGCCCGACAGCTGCTCGCCCATGAAGACCAGGCCCGACAGCGCGGCCATGGCCGGCTCGACGCTCATCAGAATGCCGAAGGTGCGGGTCGGCAGGCGGGTCAGCGCCATCATTTCCAGCGAATAGGGCAGGGCGGTCGACAGCACCGCCACCACCAGCGCCACCGGCAGGACCGCGGGGTCGATGAGGCCGGTGCCGGCATGCAGAATGCCGAAGGGCATCACCAGCGCCGCCGCGATCAGCGCGCCATAGGCCGAGGTCTGCATGCCGTGGGTGGCGCCCGCCTTCTGGCCGAACAGAATATAGAGCGCCCAGCAGACGCCGGCCCCCAGCGCATAGCCGGCCCCCAGCGGATCGACGCCGTTTTCGAGCCCGCCCACCGGCAGGAGCAGCAGCAGCCCCGCCACCGCCAGCGCCACCCAGACGAAATCCATCGGCCGGCGGGCACCGACCAGCGCCACGACCAGCGGGCCGGTGAATTCCAGCGCCACCGCCACGCCCAGCGGCACGGTGCGTAGCGCCATATAGAAGGAGAGGTTCATACCCCCCAGCGCCAGGCCGTAGATCGCGACGGATTTGAGCGCCGAGGTGGTGAAGCGCACCCGCCAGGGCCGGAACACCGCCATCAGCAGCATCGCGGCGAAGACCAGCCTGAGCGTCACCGCCCCTTGAGCCCCGATCGCGGGGAACAGCGTCTTGGCGAGCGAGGCGCCGCTCTGGATGGACGCGATCGCGATCAGCAGCAGCCCGACGGGCAGCAGGATCGACCCCTGATGACGGGAGGACATGGTCGGCAGGCTTTCGGGCGGGGACGGGGGAGGGGGCAGATGCGGCGGAGGGGCTTCCGAGGAACGGAGCATGGTGTAGTATACTGCTCAGAGCGGAGGATATGGGCAATATAATGCACAGTCAAGACGGGGACCGTCCGCCGATCCTGGAACATGTCGCGGGCAATCTGCGCCGGCTGCGCCAGGAGGCGGGGTTGAGCCAGGAAGCGCTGGCCGTGCGCGCCGGGGTCAGCCGGCGGATGCTGGTGAACATCGAACGCGGCGACGCGAATGTCAGCCTCGCCACCCTCGACCGGCTGGCGGCGGCGCTGGCCGTGCTGTTCGTCGACCTGGTCCGCAGCCCCGACCCGGCGGCGGATCGCGGCCGCATCGCCGCCCTCGCCTGGGCCGGTGCAGCACCCGAAAGCCGCGGCACGCTGCTGACCGGCGTGGCGGCAGCCCAGGCGGCCGAACTCTGGCTCTGGTCGCTCGGCCCCGGCGACCGCTATGCCTCGGGCCCCGACCCCACCGGCTGGCAGGATATGGTCTATGTGCTGGAAGGCCGCCTGACCGTGGAGGTCGACGGCACCACCCGCCTCGTCGAGGCCGGCGATTTCCACGCCTTCCCCACCGACCGCCCCTTCGCCTATGTCAACCAGGGCCCGGACCTGCTGCGCTTTCTGCGCAACGTCGTCTATTGAGCCGGCCCCGCCGGCCGAGGGGCTGGCCCCACGCTTATTTAAGGCGTTTAATCAGCCGGCGGGCTTATTAAAGAAAATCGCGAAAATTTAAATAAGAGGTCTGGCGGGCATGGTGGTCGATCCGAGGCGCCTGGGAGAGCGGGTTCCGATCGTCGTGATGAACGAGCGGGTGTCGGCGTTTATCCCGCCGGCCCTGCCGCCGGTTCCAGCCGTCGATCCGGTTCCCTTCATGGCCCTGCTCGGCCGGGCGGATCGGGCGCTTGGGCGCCTGGACGGCATCGTGTCGATGCTGCCCCGGCGGGAACTCTTTCTCTACCTCTATGTCCGCAAGGAAGCGCTGCTGTCTTCGCAGATCGAGGGCACCCAATCCACGCTGACCGACCTGCTCCGCTTTGAAGCCGCAGCAGAAGCGGGCATGCCGATCGATGACGTGCGAGAGGTTTCCAACTACGTCGACGCGCTCATCTATGGCGTGGAGCGCCTGCGGGATCTGCCGCTCTCGCTCAGGCTGGTGCGCGAACTGCATGCCCGCCTGCTCAGAAGCGGCCGGGGCGAGGCTGCGGCGCCCGGTGAATTCCGGCGGACGCAGAACCAGATCGGCGGACTGCGACCGTCGGATGCCATGTTCGTGCCGCCGCCCGTCGACAGGATGCATGCCTGTCTGGATGCGCTGGAGCGCTTCATTCACGCCGACGACAACCTGCCGCCGCTCATCCGCGCCGCCATGCTTCATGTGCAGTTCGAGACGATCCATCCCTTCCTGGACGGCAATGGCCGCGTCGGGCGTCTGCTGGTCATCCTGTATCTGCTGCAGGCCGAAGTCCTTGCCCAGCCGCTGCTCTATCTGAGCCTGTATCTCAAGACCCATCGACGGGCCTATTACGACCATCTCCAGGCTGTGCGGGAAGCCGGCGACTGGGAAGGCTGGATCGCCTTCTTTCTCGAAGGCGTCGCGCAGACCGCAGAACAGGCCTATGGCGCTGCCCAGCGGATTCTCGACCTGCACCGGAACGATCGCGATCGGGTGATGTCCGGGCTGTCGAACCCGAATTCGGCGCTGAGGGTTCTGGAGGTTCTGCGACAGACGCCGTTCGTGACGGCAGCCGGCCTGGCGGCGACGACGGGGCTGTCCGCTCCCACCGTAAACGCGGCTCTTGGCCAGCTCGAGACACTTGGAATCGTGCGCGAAGTGACCGGGCGCAAGCGTGGGCGGGTGTTCGCCTATGATGCCCTCATGACGATCCTGTCTGAAGGCACCGAACCTCTGCCCCGATGATCAGCGGCTGCCGGTTATCGCCGGCAGCCGCTCGCCCCGGCGGAGCATGCGGCCGCGGCCGGCGGCGATGCCGAGTTCCAGGCTGGCGGCGACCCGTTCGGCCTTGTCGATCAGCAGGGCGGCACCCGCGGGGGTGCAGAGTTCGGTGGCGGTCTCGCGGAAGAGGTTGAGCCAGCGGTCGAAATCGGCGCCCGAGACCGGCAGCGGCAGATGGGCCTGCATCGGCCGGCCGTGATAATCGCCGGTCATCAGGGCGAGGGACGCCCAGAAGCGCTTCATCTTCGCCAGATGCGGCCCCCAATCCGCATCCGACAGCCGGGCGGCGAAGAGCGGCGCCAGCACCGGATCGGCCCGCACCCGGTCGTAGAAGCGGTCGACCACCAGACCGATCATCGTGTCGTCAAGACCGGTTGCCGCCATCACCTCGCGGGTCAGCGCCTCGCGGCGGGCGGGCCCGCCTTCGGGATGTGCGGTCATCTCTGCCTCCATAGATGCATTTTCAGGGAATGTTATGGGCCGGCCGGATGACGCTGACAAGCGCCGGATCTGCGGCGGATCGGCGCGCCCGGGCGGGTGCGTCCCGCCTCTGGGGACCCACGCGAAATCTGGTCAGGACAGTTCGTTTGCGGCACAGTTCCGGATGCCACCTGACCTGTCACGGATCGGGCGGTCCTGCCGATGCGGAGCACCGGCCGTCAGGGGCCACCTGACCTGTCGTGGAGATCGACCAGCCGATGGGCAAGCTGCGGGCGCCGATTGTGATCCGGGCCGGACGGGGGGCGCTGATGGTCGGCGTGACCATGTTCCTCGCCGCCCTGTTCGGCATCCTGACCCGCGAGCCCGGTTTTCTGGCGGCGTTCTGGCCCGCCAACGCCCTGATGCTCGGCCTGATGATCCGCTGGCCATGGCTGGGGGGGCCGATGGGCTGGCTGGGCGGGATTGCGGGATTCCTGGCGGCCGATCTGGTGACCGGCAGCGATCCGGCCACGTCCCTGCTGCTGACGGCGGCCAATCTTTCGGGTATCTGCACCGGCTATCTGGCCGCGCGGCATCTGGACATCGCCGATCGCAGCCTGCGCCGGCCGTCATCGGTGATCCGGATGATCCTGGTGATCTTCCTGGCCGCCGCCGCGGCCGGCTGTGGCGGTGCCATCGCCAATGCGATCCTGTTCGATCAGCCGCCGGTGACCGGCTGGGTGATCTGGTTTGCGACCGAGCTGATCAATTACATCGCCATCCTGCCCGTGGTTCTGACCATTCCCACCCGCGACGGGCTGCGGTGGCACGGGCGTCTGCGTGCGCGGATGCTGGCCCCGCTGGGCGCGCTTGCGGCATCGGCGGCGATTGCCGCGCTGATCGGCGGGCCGGGGGCGATCGCCTTTCCGGTGCCGGCCCTGCTGTGGTGCGCGGTGCGCTATGGCCTGTTCGTGAACGCCCTGATCGCCTTTGGTGTCAGCGCCATGATGCTGATCGGCGTCGCGACCGGTGTGATCGCGCTGGGCTCGGAGCTTGCCGGGCAGCATGCGCTGATGTCGCTGCGCATCGGCGTGACGCTGATCGCGCTGACGCCGATCGCGATCTCCAGCGTCATGACCGATCGGGCGGTGATGATGCAGCGCCTGCACGACATGGCCACCCGCGACCAGCTGACCGGGGTCGCCAACCGGCGGCAATTCGACCGCGAGGCCCGCAAGGCCATGGGCCGGGCCGCTGCCGCCGGACATCCGGTGGCGGCGATGATGCTCGACATCGACCGGTTCAAGGCGATCAACGACAATCACGGCCATGCCACGGGCGACGAGGTGTTGCGGGTGTTTGCCCGCAAGGCATCCGCGATGCTGCGCCCGGGGGATCTCTTCGCCCGGGTGGGGGGCGAGGAATTTGCCGCCATCCTGCCGGCCATGGCGGCGGACGAGGCCGTGGCCCTGGCCGAGCGGGTGCGACGGGCCATTGCCGACCAGGCGATGGATCTGCCGGATGGTCGGCTGCTATGCGTGACCGTCAGCATCGGCGTTGCGGTGACGACGGATTGCGGCGCCGGGCCCTCCCCCCTGCTGATCGAGGCGGACCGGGCGCTCTACGACGCCAAGGACGCCGGCCGGGACCGCGTCGCACACCGGCTGGTGCTGGACGGCCTCCCCTGATGCCTACCCGCCGGGGCGGGTTGCAGCCAGGATCCGTGCCAGATGGCGGGCGGCCAGGCCGGTGCGGATGCCGGCGACGGTTTCGGAAAAGGCGAGGGTCGCGACCTGGCCCGTCTGCAGGGCATGCAGACCGGCCAGGGCGGGATCGGCGCGGAGCCGCCGCTCTTTCAGGGGTGCCGGGTCGGCGGCGGTGTCGACCAGCAGGATCAGATCCGGATCCCGGGCGAGCACGGCTTCCCACGACACCGTCGCCCAGCGGCCGGGCGTGTCGTCGAAGGCGTTGCGCGCACCGGCACGGGCGAGCAGGCGGGTGAGCAGGCCGTCGCGACCGACGGTATAGGGGGTCTTCTCGCCGCCGTCATAGATGAAGACGGTCACGGCCGGCCCGGGCGTCAGGGCCGCCAGCCCGGCCTCGATCTCCGCCACGAGCGCATCGGCCCTTTGCCGCCGATCGAACAGCGCACCCATCTGCCGGATATCGGCGATGGCGGTTGCGACCGGATCATCGCCTGCGGTCATGCAGCCCGAGGCGAGCACATGGGTCGGCATGCCGAGCCCCGCGAAGGTTTCGCGCGGGCCCAGCCCGCCGATGCCGAAAGCCGCGGCGAAGCCGCCGAGCACGAGATCCGGCAGCAGGCCCACCACCGCTTCGGTGGCGAGATAACGGTCGAATCTGACCGGGATGCGGTCGAAGCCGGCCTGAAGATCAGGCGGCAGGGCATCGTCGAGATAGCCGGCGGCGACGATCCGGTCGGTGACGCCGAGCGCGAGCAGGATTTCGATCGCGTGCTGATGCGCCACCACCACCCGCTCTGGCGGGCTGTCGGGCAGGGGCGGGTTGCCGCAGGCATCCGCCGCCCGGGCCGGACCGGCCATGACGCCCAGGCAGAGCAGCAGCAGGGCGGCGGCCAGCCGCGTCACCTGCCACCCTCCCGGAACAGCAGATCGGCCACCGGCCGGCCGTTCTTCAGATGCTCGACCGCGATCCGGCGGGCGGCCTCGGCATCGGGGACCGCATACCAGAAACCGCCCGGATGCAGCGTCGCCACCGGCCCGCGATTGCAGGGATAAAGGCAGCGGGTGCGCGTGACCATCACCCGCTCCGCCGTCTTGCCGCGCAGCCCCGCCTCTTCCAGCGCCGCCAGCATCGCCGCCCAGACGGCGCCCGATCCGCGATGGGCGCAGCGCGGCCCGTCGCAGGCGAAGAGATGGACGGCATGGTCCGGCGGGTCGTTCCAGGACGGCCGGCTGTCGGTGGCGGGGCTCTGGCGGACATCTTCCGCCGCCCCGCCGGTGATCCGCGAGACCACCGCCGAGACGAAGGCGGGGTCGCCGTCCACCGGGTCCGAAAAGGCGATGTCGAGTGCGACGCCCCGGCGGTTGGCCCAGTCGTGCAGCGCGCCGGGCAGCCAGCCCCGCAGGCTCATATCCGCAGGCACGATCAGATCGACCACCAGCACCCGGATCCTGCCCCGATCGGCGAACATGTCCAGGGCGTCCGAGACCGACGGGACGGCCAGTTCGGCAAACCCCAGCACCACCGGTCCGGAAAAGCCGGTCTCGCCGGCCAGACGTTCCGCCACCGCCGCCCGCAGCGTTTCCAGCCGCCGCGGGCTGCCATAGCCGCGGCGGACCAGCAGGAGGACCAGATCGGGGGATCGCTCAGAAACTGTAGCCATAGCGCAGCTCTGCGGTGAGCGGCCGGCCCAGCTGATCGACAGAACGGCCGGGCGTGCCGGTTCCGGCGCGGCCGGTGGCATAGTCGCGGTCGAAGAGGTTTTCGACCGTCAGGGTCAGCCGATGTGCGCCTTTCGGGCCGAAGGCATAGAAGCCCGAGGCATCGAAGACGACATAGTCGCCATAGTCGACCCCGCGGGCGCGGACATTGCCGACATGGCGGGCATAGAGATCGCCACCCCAACTGTCGCCCGGCGCAAAGCCCCGCGTGTCATCCGGCGTCTCATAGCCGATCCGGACGAAGCCGTGGCGGGTCGGGATGTTGTCGAGCTGCAGCCCGGTGTCCCGGCGCTCGGTCGAGACGAAGGTGACCCCGGCCCCGGTCGACCAGCCCCGGGCGAAATCGAGCCCGGCCTCCAGCTCCACGCCTTCCGAGAGCACGCCTTCGGAAACGTTGACGAAGCGGTCGCCGGAGCCGTCGATCATGTCGTCGATCTCGCGGCGGAAGGCCGTGGCTTCCAGGGTGAGCCGGGCATCGCGGCCGAGATCGAATTCGACGCCGCCGCCCAGCTCCACCTCGCGGCTGGTCTCGGGATCGAGGCCCGGATTGCCCCTGGCGCAGCAATCGTCGTTGGCGTAGAGCTGCTCAGCGGTGGGCAGGCGGAAGGAGGTGCCGGCAAGCGCGCGGATGAAGGCCGGGCCGAAACCCTGGCGGATGCTGGCCGACCAGACCAGGGCCTCGGCGCCGTCGGCCGTCCAGTTGTAGCGGGTGCCGATCGACAGATCGGTTTCGGGCAGGGCATCCAGATGCGGCCGGAACTGGGTGAACAGCCCATAGGCCTCACCCGTCTGCCTGCCGATGACCAGAACGTCATCGGCGCCCCGGTAGAACTGGCTGTCGGCCCCGAACAGCAGTTCCTGTCCGGCGAACCGCCAGCGGCCCTGAGCCTTCAGGCCGTAATCCTTGAAGCCCCAATAGTCGCCGTCATTGACTGTGGTCGTGCCGCCGCCGTCCAGGTTGTGGATGCGGGTATAGTCCGTGTCCCAGACGTTCAGATGGGCGCGGAGCGCATAGTCGAAGGCGGCGCTCGGCGCATGCTCGAAACTGGCGGTGGCGATGTGCTGGGTGCGGTCGTTAAAGACGTCGCGGTTGGCATAGGGTTTGGCGAAGTCCAGCTTGCCCGCGGCATACTGGTAGAACAGATCCGCGCGTGCGGTATCGCCCAGATGCTGGGTGGCGCGAAAGCCCAGATTGGCGACGCGATAGGACCGGCGGCGGTCGCTGACCGTGGCCTCGATATCCTCGCTGCGATAGGGGATGTAGCCGTTGCTCTGGTCGTGGGAGCCGAAGACCATCAGATCCAGGGCGCCGAGTGCGTTCGGGAAGCGGTCCCCCGCCCGGCCGTCGAGATGGCGGGCGCCGTCGGTGGCGAGCCCGGCCGAGATTGCGCCCTCCGGGTCGTCGCCGGTCACCCGGCGGGTGACGATGTTGATCACCCCGGCGACCGCCTCGGTGCCGAAGATCAGCCCCTGGGCGCCTTTCACCACCTCGATTCGCTCGATCGCGGCGGTCGATATCGTGTCGATGTAAAGCCCGCCATAGAGCCGGTTGTTGAGCCGCACCCCGTCGAGCAGGATCAGGATATCCGCCGATCTGGAGCCGCGCAGCGAATAGGTCGCGTAGTCGAAGGGGCCCGTCTTGGGGGCGACGTAGAGCCCCGGCACATAGCGCTGCAGCACCCGGGTGACGTCGGCGGACGGGCCGGCCCGCTCGATCTGCTCGCGGGTCACCACCTCCATCTCCCAGCCCAGGCGCGCGAGGTCTGACGTCGCCGTCTCCTCGATGCCCGGCGCTTCAACCGCCAGGGGGTCGAGACGGGTTTCCGCCGCCCCGGCCAGACCTGCGCCGAGGAGGGGTGGCAGGGCTGCAAGCCCCTGAATCCAATAGGTCAAACGCATAAACAGGGTCGCATCCTCGTCGACGGAACGGGACAGCGACCGCAGCTAACTGGTCTGTAAACGGATCCGGAACGGGGGCGGATGACGGCCGGACCGCAGGTCCGCAAGGGGGCCCCCTGGATCAGCGCTCACCGCCCACCGCGGCCTGCCGGTCATGTCACGGGCTGGTATCCGGGCTCGGAAGCCGGACCGGAGATCCGGGCCGGGGGCCGTCCCTTCCCAGGTCTTCCGACCCAGTGGTTTCGACGGCCTTAAGCTTCCACACCGTTGCGGGGGCAGCAGCGGCTTTGCGGGGCTATGAGCCTTCCGCGTACCGCTTTCCCAATTCTCCACCCCCTCCGCCTGGATCGGGGTGGCACCACGTGCGGGCACGATGCTAGCGGCCCGATCCGGCGCGCGCAACGTGATTTCGCAGCCCGGACCGGCTGTCAGAGAGTGGATTGACGGCGCGGCCATTCGACCTCTACCGTTGCCGCGATCGGATCGAACCAACGCGAGGCGCGCATGAGCACCCGGGCGAAAATACCTGCGACGATCGTCACCGGCTTCCTGGGCGCGGGCAAGACCACGCTGATCCGGCATCTGATCGAGAATGCCGGCGGGCGTCGTCTGGCCCTGATCGTCAACGAATTCGGCGATGTCGGCATCGACGGCGACCTGCTGAAGGGTTGCGGTATAGACACGTGCCCAGATGAAAACGTGATCGAGCTGGCGAATGGCTGTATCTGCTGCACCGTCGCCGACGACTTCCTGCCGACCATGGAAGCCCTGCTCGCCCGCGAGCCGCGGCCCGATCACATCATCATCGAAACCAGCGGTCTGGCCCTGCCCAAGCCGCTGGTCCAGGCCTTCGCCTGGCCGGGGGTGAAGACCCGCGCCACCGTCGACGGCGTGATCGCGGTGGTCGACGGCGCCGCCCTGGCCGAGGGCCGGGTCGCCAACGACCCCGAGGCGCTGGACCGCCAGCGCGCCGCCGACCAGACCCTGGATCACGAGGCCGAGGTCGACGAGCTGTTCGAGGATCAGCTGGCCTGCGCCGACATGGTGGTGGTGACCAAGGCCGACATGCTGGACGCCGATGGCATGGCCCGGGCCCGGGCCGCGATCGCGCCCGAGCTTCGCCCCGCCACCCGGGTGGTGGAGGCCGCGCGCGGCATGGTCGACCCGGCCGTGCTGCTGGGCCTGGGGGCGGCGGTCGAGGACGATCTTGCCGCCCGCCCCAGCCATCACGACGGCGAGAGCGAGGAAGAGCACGGCCACGACGCCTTTGCGAGCTTCGTGGTCGAACTGCCGGAGGGCGTGGATCACGAGGCCCTGCCGGGCCGCATCGGGGCCGCGGTCGAGGCGCACCCGATCTATCGCGTGAAGGGCTTCGTGGCCGTGCCGGGCAAGGCCATGCGCCTGCTGGTTCAGGGCGTGGGCCCGCGGCTGCAGCAGCAGTTCGACCGGCCCTGGCAGCCGGGCGAGGCCCGCCGCTCGCGCCTGGTGGTGATCGGGGCCCAGGGGCTGGATCCCGCCGCGGTGGCCGAAGCCCTCGGCGGCCGTCCGGCAAGCTGAGGGTACCGGCGTCATGCATCTGCTTGCAGCCGAACCCGGCCGGATCGACGATGGCGACGAGGCGATCGACCTCCGCCAGAGCCCGGCAGAGATGGTCGTGGTCACGGCTGCGGATACCGAACTCGCCTGCCTTTCGGCCGCGAAGGCCCGGCTGGGCGCCGATGCGCCCGATCTTCGGCTGGTCAACCTTCAGCGGCTGAAGCACCCGATGTCGGTCGATCTCTGGGTCGACCGCACGCTGGCCCGCGCCCGGCTGGTGATCGTGCGCCTGCTGGGCGGCGCCGCCTACTGGTCCTATGGGCTGGAGCGGCTGACGGCGCTGGCCCGCAGCCGCTCGATCGCACTGGTGGTCATTCCCGGCGACGACCGGCCGGACAGTTCGCTCGACGGCCTGTCGACCGTCTCGGCGCGGGAGCGGGCGCTGATCTGGTCCTATTTCAACGGCTATGGCATCGACAATGCCGCCGGTCTGCTGATCCATGCGCAGCATCTGCTGGGCCGGCGGGATGTGCCCGGCCCCGCACCCGTCAGGCTGCCGCCGGCGGGGCTGCATCCGGCGACCACCGGCGCCGTCCCGGCCGATGCCGGGCTGACCGGGGCGGATCTGGCGCGCATCGACGCCCTGGCGGCGGGCGGCCGGCCGGTGGCGGCGATCGTCTTCTACCGCTCTCTGGCGCTCGGCGGCCAGACGGCGGCGGTGGAGGCGCTGGCCTCGGGGCTGGAGGCGCGCGGTCTGGCGCCGCTGATGGTCCACGCCCAAAGCCTGAAAGACCCCGCGGCGGCCGCTTTCGTGCGCGCGGCGCTGGAGCGGGCGAAGGCCGCGATCGTGCTGAACACCACCGCTTTCGCGCTGGGCGATGCCAATGGCCGGGGCGCGGCGCGCACCCCCTTCGACGGCCTGCCCGGCCCGGTGCTGCAGGTGGTGCTGTCCGGCGCGTCCGAGGCGGCCTGGGCCGGCAGCAGCCGGGGGCTGGGCCCGTCGGACCTGGCCATGCATGTCGCCCTGCCCGAAATCGACGGCCGGGTGCTGACCCGCGCCGTCGCCTTCAAGGCCGAGGCGCGCTGGGACGAGGCGACCGAATGCCCGATCCTGGTTCAGGCGCCCCGGCCCGACCGGATCGACCATGTGGCGGCGCTGGCCGCCGCCTGGGTGCGGCTTGCGCGCACGGCGGCGGCCGACCGCCGGGTGCTGCTGGTCATCGCCAATTATCCCAACCGCGATGGCCGGCTGGGCAACGGCGTCGGGCTCGACACGCCCGAGAGTGTGGTCCGGATCCTGGCGGCGCTGAAGGATGCGGGCTATGACACCGGCGATGCACCCACTGAGGGTGCCGCGCTGATGGCCCGCCTGCTGGCCGGGCCGACCAATGATCTGACCCGCGATCGTCAGGGCGGCATCGCCTGGAGCATCGACAGCTACCGGTCACATTTTAAGACGCTGTCACCCGGCGCGGCCGCCCGGATCGGGGATCGCTGGGGCGCGCCCGAGGCCGACCCCTTCGTGGCCGAGGGCGCCTTCCGCCTGCCGGTGCACCTGTTCGGCAAGGTCGCGGTCGCCGTGCAGCCGGCGCGCGGCTACAACATCGATCCGTCCGAGAGCTATCACGACCCGGCCCTGCCGCCGCCCCATGGCTATGTCGCCTTTTATGGCTGGGCGCGGCGGGATTTCGATGCCCATGCGATCGTCCATGTCGGCAAGCACGGCAATCTGGAATGGCTGCCGGGCAAGGCGCTGGCGCTTTCGGCCGATTGCCTGCCCGAGGCGGTGCTGGGCCCCGTGCCCAATCTCTATCCCTTCATCGTCAATGATCCGGGCGAGGGCTCGCAGGCCAAGCGCCGGATCGGCGCGGTGGTGGTCGACCACCTGACCCCGCCGCTGACCCGCGCCGGCACCTATGGCCCGCTCGGCCGGCTTGAGGCGCTGGTCGACGAATATTACGAGGCGGCGGGCATGGATCCGCGCCGCCTGCCCGAGCTTGGCCGCGGCATCGTCGCCGAGGCGGCGAGGCTGGGGCTGGACCGGGATTGCGGCGTGGAAACCGGCATGGCCGAAGAGGCGGCGCTGGCCCGGATCGACGCCCATCTCTGCGACCTGAAGGAACTTCAGATCCGCGACGGGCTGCACATCTTCGGCGAAAGCCCCGATGCGGCCCGGCGCCTGGATCTGCTGGTCGCCATTCTGCGCAGCCCCCGCCATGCGGGCGAGGGCGGCGATGCCTCGATCCTGCGGGCGCTCGCCCGCGATCTGGGGCTGATGGCCGACGGTTTCGACCCGCTGTCGCGCGATTTCGCCGCCCCCTGGACGGGGCCGCGCCCGGCGGTGCTGGGGCCCTCCGCCGGCTGGCGCAGCCTGGGCGATACGGTCGAGCGGCTGGAGACCCTGGCGCGCGCGCTGGTGGCGGGAGAGATCGCCTGCGACCCCGCCTGGACGGACACCGCGGCCGTGCTGAAGACGGCGGAGACGGTGATCGGCCCCGCGCTCGATGCCTGCGGGGGCGCCGAGATGGCCGCGCTGCTCGCCGGGCTCGACGGCCGGTTCGTGCCCCCGGGCCCCTCGGGGGCACCGACCCGCGGCCGGCCCGAAGTGCTGCCCACCGGGCGCAATTTCTTCTCGGTCGACAGCCGGGCACTGCCCACGCCGGCCGCCTGGGCGCTGGGTTGGAAATCGGCCGGCATGCTGGTCGATGCCCATGTTCAGGAACAGGGCGACTGGCCGCGGCGGATGGTGCTGACCGCCTGGGGCACCGCCAATATGCGCACCGGCGGCGACGACATCGCCCAGGCGCTGGCCCTGATCGGGGCCCGGCCGCGCTGGGACGACGCCTCGGGCCGGGTGATCGGCTTCGAAGTGCTGCCGGCGGGGGTTCTGGGCCGGCCGCGGGTGGATGTCGTGCTCCGCGTCTCGGGCTTCTTCCGCGATGCCTTCCCGGCCCAGATCGACCTCTTCGACAGCGCGGTGCGGGCCGTCGCGGCGCTCGACGACGAGGATGACGAGACCAACCCGATCGCGGCTGCAATGCGCGACCAGGAAGCGGGCTTTGTGGCCGACGGCATGGAACCCGGCCTCGCCCGGCGTGCCGCCGGCTTCCGGATCTTCGGCTCGGCCCCCGGCGCCTATGGTGCCGGGCTTCAGGCGCTGATCGACGAGGGCGGCTGGTCCGGCCGGGCCGATCTGGCCGAGGCCTATCTCACCTGGGGCGGCCATGCCTATGGTGCCGGCGCCGAGGGCGAGGGCGCCAGGGCGCTGTTCGAGGCGGCGCTGTCGCGCGCCGATGCCGTGGTCCAGAACCAGGACAATCGCGAGCACGACCTGCTCGACAGCGACGACTATTACCAGTTCGAAGGCGGCGCCGCCGCTGCGGTCGAAGCGCTGTCGGGCAAGGCGCCCGCGGTCTGGCACCCCGATCACAGCCGGCCCGAGCTGCCGGTGATCCGCAGCCTGGATGCTGAAATCGGCCGGGTGGTGCGCGGCCGTGCCGCCAACCCGAAATGGATCGAGGGCGTGATGCGCCACGGCTACAAGGGCGCCTTCGAGATGGCGGCGACGGTCGACTATCTCTTCGCCTTCGCCGCCACCACCGATGCGGTGAAGGGCCATCATTTCGATCAGCTCTACGACGCCTATCTGGGCGATCCGCGGGTGCGCGACTTCATCGCCGACGCCAACCGCCCGGCGCTGGACGAAATGGCCGCCCGTTTTGCCGAGGCGATCGAGCGCGGGCTCTGGCAGCCCGCCCGCAATGCCGTTCAGGACGAACTCGCCCAACTCCGCGCCGAGGCGCGCGCCACCAGGGAGACCACCCCGTGACCGAGGCTTCCGAGACCCCCCCCGCCACCGCTGCCCCCACCGCTGCCGACGCACTGCCCGAGGATCAGGACCGCCGCCATGCCGAGAAGATGGCGAAGAAGAAGGCGGTGCGCGACAAGATCGTCGCCGGCAAGACCATCGAGAAGGGGCTGCTGATCGTCCATACCGGCAAGGGCAAGGGCAAGTCGACCGCCGCCTTCGGCATGGTGCTGCGCGCGATCGGCCACGGCTTCAAGGTGGGGATCGTCCAGTACGTCAAGGGCGCCTGGGACACCGGCGAGCGCACGGTGCTGGAGCGCTTTCCCGACCAGGTGACGATCAAGGCACTTGGCGAAGGCTTCACCTGGGAAACCCAGGACCGCGCCCGCGACATCGCCGCCGCCCGCGCCGCCTGGGATGCGACGCTGGAGATGCTGGCCGATCCGTCTTATCGCATGGTGCTGATGGACGAGATCAACATCGTGCTCCGCTATGGCTATCTGCCGGTCGAAGAGGTGGTCGAGGGCCTGTCGCGCCGCCACCCGGACACCCATGTCATCGCCACCGGCCGCAATGCCCCCGATGCGCTGATCGAGGCCGCCGATCTGGTGACCGAAATGACCATGATCAAGCATCCCTTCCGCGACGGCGTGAAGGCGCAGGCGGGCGTTGAGTTCTGAGGCTGTGGCCGGGATCAACCGTTGTAAACGTCATGGATGCCGTCTCTTTCCCTTGACGCGGGTGGCGTCTGATCACGAAATGTTCCGGTAACGGGGGGCGTCAACCTCCGACGCCTCGTGACGGCGCACTTGTGATGGAGACTGCATC
Organism: Tistrella mobilis; assembly: GCF_039634785.1. NCBI lineage: Bacteria > Pseudomonadati > Pseudomonadota > Alphaproteobacteria > Geminicoccales > Geminicoccaceae > Tistrella > Tistrella mobilis. The sequence continues at coordinate 63,377 of NZ_JBBIAB010000011.1, forward strand.
ATGACTCTTTCACTCAGGAGGATCTGCGGCATATCGGGCATGGACCGTTCTTCAGGCCCCGTGACGGGTGATGATGACGACCGGCCATCCAGGTCGTTGTTCGTGCTGGTACGTGGGCATAACGGTGCACTCAGACGGAGCCTGCGGGCGGACGTCATGGAACGTGCGGTCGCTGCCGCTCGTACATCGCTCGCAACGACGGCTGCGGCCCGGAGGCGGAATGCCTGATATCGCAGCGGGTGGTGATCATGAGGATCTGGCATTCGAGCGTCTGCTCCGAAAGGATCAGAGCAATATCGTCAGGTTGGTGGCCTATGCTCTGCATCGACTGGATGAACGCGATCACATTTATGCAAGATATAATGAAGGACGTGATTCGAGCCCCATGGCGCTCGCTGAATGGCGTCGGAGCCTGCCAGCCCGCCATTGGGCGACGCTGGTCGACAATGCACAATCCTCACTCGATGCATTTGCTGAACAGGTTGTTGAGGCTGATCGGTCCGCGCGCGGTCGGAACGGTGAAAGATTCTGGTCTGCTGTGCTGACTGGCGTCGTGTCGAATCTCGTTTTCCTGGTACTGTTCGCTCTCCTCTACGGCCTCCTGGTGCTGTTCGGCGTCCCGATCCCCAGCCTTCGGATCGGCTGACCCCGCTCAATCCACCATCCGTTCCGCTTCGGTCAGATCCACCGAGACCAGGCGGCTGACGCCGCGGTCGACCATGGTGACGCCGTAGAGCCGGTCCATCCGGGCCATGGTCATGCGATGGTGGGTGACGACCAGGAAGCGGGTGCGGCCGGCGGCGGCGATTTCTTCCACGAGCGACAGGAAGCGGTCGACATTGGCGTCGTCCAGCGGCGCGTCGACCTCGTCCAGCACGCAGATCGGTGCCGGGTTGGACAGGAAGACGGCGAAGAGCAGGGCCAGCGCGGTCAGCGCCTGCTCGCCGCCCGAGAGCAGGCCCAGAGACTGAAGCTTCTTGCCCGGCGGGCTCGCCAGGATTTCGAGCCCTGCATCCAGCGGGTCGTCCTTCTCCACCAGCTCCAGCCGGGCACGGCCGCCGCCATAGAGCCGTTCGAACAGGCGGCCGAAGGCGGCATCCACCTCTTCGAAGGCGGCAAGCAGCCGGGCGCGGCCGTCGCGGTTGATGTCGGCGATCGCCCGGCGCAGCCGGTCGATGGCGCCCTGGACATCCTCGCGCTCGGCGAGCGTCGCGTCATGGGCGGCCCTGGCCGCGGCATATTCCTCGGCCGCTCGAAGGTTGACGGCGCCCAGCGCCTCTCGCCTGCGGGTCAGATCGGCCACCCGGCGGACCAGCACCGGCTCTTCGGCCGACGGCAGCACCGGCGCCACGAAGCGCGGCCCCGTCTCCGCCACGGGCGCGGGCGCGAGCGGCAGTTCAGGCTCTCCGTCGTCGGACCCGCCGTCATCCTCGTCCTCGCCGGCCTCGCCGACGGCGCGGCGCTCGGCGCGCACCGCATCCTCCAGCGCATCGGGTCCCAGATTGAGCCGTTCGCGCAGATCGGCGACGAAGGCGTTCCAGGCCTCGCGAACCTGGTCGCGCTGGCCGCCGGCCCGGGTGCCGGCCTCGCGTGCCTCGGCGAGCTTCTGTTCGGCGGCGCGTTCCTCGGCGGCGGCGGCGGCCCGTGCGGCTTCGGCCTGACGCAGGGTTTCGGTCGCGGCCTCCAGCCGGGCCGTGGCCTCGGCAAGCGCGGTTTCGGCGGCGTGGGCCGCCGCCTCCAGCGCCTCGGGCTGCCCGGCAATCTCCTGCGCGCGCCGGTCGATCTCGGCCGCGCGCCGGTCCAGGGCCGCACGGCGGTCCAGGGCGGCGCGCGCGCGCTCCGCCGCCCGCGCCTGATCGGCAGAAAGCCCCTCGCGCCGGCGCGCGAGCGCCTGATGCTCCGCCGCATGGCCCGCCCGGCGCCGGGCGATCTCGTCGCGGGCCGCGCGGACCGGCGCCAGCGCGGCCTCGGCGCGGGTCACGGCGGCACGGGCCTCGTCCACCGCCGGATCGGCGGCGAGGCGGAGGGCGAGCGCGTCATGGCGGGCAACCGCCGCCCGGGCCTCTTCCCAGGCGCGGGCGGCGGCGGCTTCGGCCTGTTCCAGGCGCCGCGCCAGGGCCTTGCGTTCAGCCTCCACCCGGTCGAGCTGGCCGCGCGCCTCGGCGGTCTGGCGGTCGAGCTGGCGCAGCCGGGCATCCGCCGCGCGCAGGGCCTGGTCGGCCTCGGCGCGGCCCCGGCGGGCCTCGGCCAAGGCGCGGTCGGCCGCGGCCAGGGCCGCCCGGGCGCGGGCCTCTTCGGCCGCGGCCTGTTCGACCGCGGCCCGCGCCGGATCGAGGGCGGCTTCCGGATCGACCGCGTCGGCAAGGCTGCGGGCCGCGGCGGCCGCATCCGCCAGGTGCTCTTCGGCGGCGGCGAGCGTCTCGCGGGCGAGCGCCATGCGGGCCGCGGCATCCCGGGCGGCGCTGTCGGCCCGGGCGGCGGCATCGGCGGCCGCCATTGCCTGACGCCGTGCCTCGGCCGCGGCCTTGCGCGCGGCATCGCGCCGGGCGCGTGCGGCCGTCTGGTCCGCGGCCGCGGCGTCGCCGGCGGTTGCGGCCGCCGCCTGTGCCGCATCGGCCTCGGCGATCTCGGCATCCAGCTGCCGGCGGCGCGCCCGGCGGCGCAGATCGGCGGTGCCCGCATCCTCGGCCGTCCCGCCCCGGCGGCGATAGCCGTCCCAGCGCCACAGCCCGCCATCGGGCGTCACCAGCGCAGCACCGGCCGGCAGCAGGGGCGCGAGCCGCTGCGCGGTCGCGGCATCGGCCACCAGCCAGCAGGCGGCGAGGGCGGGCGTCAGCACCTCGGGCCCCCGCACCAGCTCCAGCAGCGGCCGGGCGCCGGCATCGATGATCGCCGGGGGCATGGCGGGCGGCGTGGTGCCCGCCACCCAATGGCGCCGCGCCGTCGCATCCAGCCCGGCGCCGAGCCCGTCGCCGAGTGCCGCGGCCAGAGCGGCGGCATGGGTGTCGTCGAGCGTGAGGCTCGCCGAGACCGGTCTTCCCCCTGGTCCACCCTCCGCCTCGGCGGCGATCAGCCGGTCGAGAGAGGCGGCCTCGGCGCCGAGCGCCGCGCGGGTCGCCTCGGCCTCCGCCCGCAGGCGGCGGGCCTCGCGCAGCCGGGTTTCGGCCGCGGCAAATCCGGCCTCGGCTTCCGCTTCGGCGGTCTCGGCCGCGGTTTGCGCCGCTGCCGCCCTGGCGGCGCGCTGCCCGGCCTCTGCCGCCGCGGCGGCACGTCCGGCCGGGTCGGGCAGGGCCGTCAGGGCCGCCTGCGCCTGGTCGCGCCGGGCGGTGGCGGCCGTCAGCCGGGTCTCGATCTCCCGCGCGCGGCGCCGGGCGGCCTCTGCCGCGGCGCGGGCCTCGTCCAGGGCGCGCTTGCGGGCGCCCAGCACCTGGCCGGCCTCGGCTGCGGCGGAAACCGCCGGGTCGCGGGCGGCTTCGGCGGCGCCGAGCGCCGTGTCGGCCGCGGCAAGCGCCGCCTCTGCCGCATCGCGCGCCGCGGCGGCGCGGGCGGCTTCGGCCTCCATCCGGCCCAGGCGGGTTTCGGCCTCGTCCAGCCGGCGGCGGTCGTCCAGCCGGCGGCGCAGATCCTCCAGCTCGCGGGTGGCCAGGCGGGCCGCGTCCTGCAACCGGTCGCGGTCGCGCGCCAGGGCCGCAAGGTCGCGTGCCGCGGCGGCGGCGGCCGCTTCTGCGGCACTGCGCGCGGCCTGGGCCTCTGCGTGTCCGGCCTCGGCGCGGGCCAGGGCGGCCTCGGCTTCGGCGGCCGCGGTGTCGTCGGCGGCGGCCGCCTCGGCCGCCCGGCCGGCTTCGGCCTGCAGCGTCTCCGCCTCGGCGGCAAGCCGGCCGGCTTCCGCCTCCGCCAGCCCGGCCTCGCGCGTGGCGGCCTCGCGGTCCTCGTCCAGGGCAAGGCGGGCGCGGGCCAGTTCCTGGGCCAGCGTGTCGATCCGGGCGCGCTCGGCGGCGATCCGGGCGCCATCGGCCTGGGCAAGATCGCGGGCTGTTCTGGGGGCATCGAGTGCGGCACGGGCGGCCTCTGCCGCGGCCCCGGCGGCGGCAGAGGCGCGGGCGGCGCGCCCGGCGGTGGCGGTGGCCTGGGCCAGGCCGGTCTCGGCTATGGCCTCGCGTTCGGCGGCCCGTGCCCGGCGCTCCACCAGGGCGATCCGCCGGGCCAGCATCAGCTCGGCCTGGGCCAGGCGCAGGCGCTGCGACAGCCGGCCGTAACGCCGGGCCTCGCGCGCCTGCTGGCGCAGCGCCGTGACCCGTTCGGCCAGGGTGGCGATGATGTCGTCGAGCCGGGTGAGATTGGCCTCGGCGGCGCCGAGCCGCTGTTCGGCTTCGCGGCGGCGGGCATGCAGCCCGCCGATACCGGCCGCCTCTTCCAGGATCGCGCGCCGGTCCGAGGCGCGGGCCGAGATGATCTGGCCGATCTGCCCCTGGCCGACGATGGCGGTAGACCGCGCACCGCTGGCGGCATCGGCGAACAGGATCTGGACGTCGCGGGCGCGGGCCGGGCGGCCGTTCACCCGGTATTGCGTGCCCTGGCCGCGTTCGATCCGGCGGCGGACCTCGATGGTCTCGGCCTCGGTCCAGGGCGGCGGCGCCCGGCCGTCGCCGTTATCCAGCACCAGGGTGACCTCGGCGAGGTTGCGCCGGCCGCGGCCCTCGGCCCCGGCGAAGATCACGTCGTCCATTTCGGTGCCGCGCAGGGTGCGGGCGGATGCCTCGCCCATCACCCAGCGCAGCGCTTCGGTGAGGTTGGATTTGCCGCAGCCGTTCGGGCCCACCACGCCGGTCATCCCCGGCGCGATCTCGACCGTGGTCGGATCGGCGAAGGATTTGAACCCGCTCAGGACCAGCCGGACGAATTGCATCGGCGCGAAGCGCTGCGGCCTGCCGGTTTACGGCAGCTTGTCGTCGATCACCTTGGCGAAGGCATCGATCGGCTGGTCGCCCACCACCTTCTCGCCATTGACGATGAAGGTCGGCGTGCTGTTGATCTCGAAGACCCGCGAGCCTTCAAGGCGCTGGTTCAGGATCTTTTCCTCGATGGCACCGTCGGTCAGGCAGGCCTGCATCTGATCGTCGCTGAGGCCGGCAAGGCGGCCATAACGCTTCAGCCCCTCGGTGGGGTCCTGCATCACGCCCCATTCGGCCTGAGAGCGGAACAGCACGTCGACGAAGCCGGCATAGCGTTCGGGCTGCACGCATTCCGCCAGCTTGGCCGCGACCAGCGCCGGCTCGTTCAGCGGGAAGTGGCGCAGCACCAGCTTGGCCTTGCCGGTGTCGATATAGCGGGTCTTCAGCTCGGGCAGGGTGCCGGCATGGAAGGCGGCGCAATGCGGGCAGGTCAGCGAGGAATACTCGATGATCGTGACCGGCGCCGCCGGGTCGCCGACCACATGATCGCCGGGCATCGCCTGGGCGAGCTGGGCTGCGGCATTGCCGCCCGTGGCGGGGCTCTGGCTGGCCTGGCCCTGCTGGGCGGCCGGCGCCGCTGTCGGTGTCGGGGCTTCGTCCTTCAGGGCGAACTGCCAGGCACCGAGGCCGACGACGGCGACGGCGGCGATGCCGATCAGGCCATAGGTCAGATTGCGCACCGGACGACGAAGCTCCCTAACAACTGGAAATACCGGGTGGAATTCGCTGATGCGTCGGCGGCGAGACCCGCCGCGCGACCGGAGTTTAGTGCGGGACGGCGCTGCAAACCAGTCTCGATCCTGCGGCGGCGGGCCGCAGCCGGTGCATGACGGTGCGGAACCCCACAGGGTGCAACCGCATCAGGCACGTCGGCGGGCGGCCTTGTCATAGACCGCCCGGCCCAGCCGTTCCAGACGCGCAGCCAGATCGGCATCGGGCACGGTGGCGACCAGCTGGCCCAGCCGGCGTTCTTCCGCGGGCGGCAGCGGCCGGACCACTGGATGGGGGCGGGTCTGGGGGGCGGGGATCGGCCCCTGCTGGATGCGCAGCCGTTCCACCGCGCCATAGCCGAAATAGGCGTTCACCCGCTCGATCACCAGATGGCTCAGCATCTGGATCTCGGTCGCGAAGGGGCCGGCGACCTTCACGATCAGCGTGCCGCCGGCGCGGCGCCCGGGCGGGAATTTCAGCTCCAGCGGCATGGTCACCCGGTCGAGCGGCCGGCCGATGATCTGCGGCCAGTCGGTGACGATGCGTCCGGCCATGAAGCCCCGGCGCCTGAGATCGCGGTCCAGAAGCCCGGGCACCAGATCCGCCAGCCGGCGTTCCGCCCGGATCCGCTCGGCCTCCCCCTCTTTGCGCGGGCCATCGGGCCGCGCTGCGCGGCGGCTGGCGGCGCGGCGGCGCTCGGGGGCGGTATCGGCGGCGGTCTCTGCCATCGGGGCTCCGGCGGCTGGCGGGGTCTCGGCCGCCATTCTAGGCGGGTGCGGCGCCAAAGGCGAACCGCTTCGTCAGCCGCCCCAGGCGCCGGCATCCGGCACCACCGCCGCGAAGCGGTCGGCGAGGGCCGCGAGCGTTGCGCGATGCAGGATTTCGGCCGGGACCGGCTCGGTCTCGCCCGCCGCGGCCGGCAGGTCGCGGGTGGCCGAGGCGCGGCCGACCACCGTCGGCGCAAAACCCAGATGCAGGGCGGCGCGGGCGGTGCTGGAGATGCAGAGATGGCTCATGAAGCCGGCAAAGACCGGCTGGTCGCGGCCCTCTGCCCGCAGCCGCGCGGCCAGATCGGTGCCGGTGAAACCGTCGGGCAGGGATTTGTCGATCACGATTTCGCCGTCGCGCGGGCCGGCTGCCGGGATGATCAGCGCCCCGGTTCCGCCCGGATCGAACAGCCCGCCGCCGGGCCGGCCGAGATGCCGGAGATGGATCACCGGCACCTCCAGCCGGCGCATGCGGTGCAGCAGGCGGCAGATTTCATCCAGCGCTGCATCCACCCCCACAAGCGGCAGCCGGCCGTTGCGATATTCCTCCTGCACGGCGACCAGCACCAGGGCGGCCCGCGCCGGTTCGGCCGGCTGAAGCGTGGTGCCGGCATGGGCGAGCAGGGTGGTGGCCGGGGCAGTCAGCGGCATCGACGTGGCTTTCCGTTGGGGGCGGCGGAAGGATCCCAGAAGGGCCAGAGGGGGTTTCAGAAGGGCCAGAGGGGGGGTCAGAAAGGCCAGAGAGGACGGGGCGGTTCGGGATGCGGATCGCCGAGGCCATAGGCCTGGCGCTCGGCGGCCGGAATCCGGCCGGGACGGTCGCTCCGCACCAGGCGGTCGATGTGCCGGACAAGGGAGATCAGGGCCGCAGACAGCGGTGCCACCGACGGAAAGACGGCGCGCCGCCGGTCCATGCAGGGGGCCGACGGGGAGGGGGACATGGTTCGTCTCCGGAGTTCATGATACGGTCCTGAGACTACGGCGAGCCGGCCCCGGCCGCGACGGAGCCTTTCTCGCCCATAGCCTCAATCAGGCTGAGCCTGGGTCGGGCAGGATCCCGGACCCGACGGCTCGCCCTCCAGGACGGGATCCACCTGCGTGAGTCAGCCGCCGCTTCGCCGTCGCCGGTTGCCGCCTTTGCTGGCGCTGCGTCATTTCGAGGCCGCCGCCCGCCTCGGCGGTTTTTCCCGCGCGGCCGAAGAGCTGGGCGTGACGGCGGCGGCCGTCAGCCAGCAGGTCCGCCAGCTTGAAGACTGGCTGGGCCGGCCGCTCTTCGCCCGCCATACGCGCGGGGTGGAGATGACCGAATATGCCCGCCGCCTGCAGCCGGCGCTGACCGACCAGTTCGACCAGCTGGAAGCCGAGATCCGGCGGGTGCAGGAGGTGACCTCCGAATTCGGCCTGACCGTCTCGACGCTGGCGAGCTTTGCCGGCCGCTGGCTGCTGCCGCGGATGGAGCGGCTGACCGCGGCGCTCGGCGGCCGCCAGGTCAGCCTGCTTGCCGCCTCGACGCTGGCCGATTTCAACCGCGACGGCGTCGATGTCGCGGTCCGCTATGGCGGTGGCCGCTATCCGGGGCTGGTGGCGCATCGGATCCTGCCCGGGCGGATGGTGGTGGTCTGCGCGCCGGCGATGGCCGCGCGGCTGCGCAGCCCGGCGGATCTGGCCGACGTTACCCTGCTGCACGACGAGATCGACCCGGCCGGCAGTTTCGTCGATCCGGGCTGGACCGATTTCCTGCGCCATCATGGGCTGTCGGGCGTCGATGGCGGCCGGGGGCCGCGCTATGGCCTCACCTTTCTGTGCCTGGACGCGGCGGCGGCGGGCATGGGGGCGGCCATCGTGCCGCTGGGGCTGGCGGTCGATGCGCTGGTGACCGGCGCGCTGGTCCGGCCCTTCGCCGAAAGCCTGGACGTCCCCCATGACTATTGGGTGGTCTATCCCGAAGACCGCGAGGGCGCGCGGCCGATCCGCGATTTCCTGACCTGGATTCAGGCGGAAGCAGAATGCCAGTTGAAGGCCCTGCCACCGCCGCGGGGCGGCGGTTGAGGCGCAGCCGGGCCTTGCCGCCGGCATCGCCCGGCGCTATGTCAGGGCCGCCCCCGGTCTCCGGGAGCTTCGCCCGTTCAGCCAGGATGTCCGCCGCCCATGCCCCCAGGCCGCCCGCCCAAGACCCGGATCGCTGCCGGTCCTGCCGTGCCGCCGATCGATCCCGCGCGCCGCGACCGGCTGCGCATGCGGCTGCTGCACTGGTACGACCACAACCGCCGGGTGCTGCCCTGGCGGGCGGTGCCGGGCGAGACCGCCGATCCTTACGCCGTCTGGCTGTCCGAGATCATGCTTCAGCAGACCACGGTGGCCGCGGCCGGGCCCTATTTCCGCGCCTTCCTGGACCGCTGGCCGCGGGTGACCGATCTGGCCGCCGCCCCCCGGGAAGAGGTGCTGGCGCGCTGGGCGGGGCTTGGCTATTACGCCCGCGCCCGCAATCTGCATGCCTGCGCCCAGGCGGTGGCGGACCATCACGGCGGCCGCTTCCCCGATACCGAGGCGGGGCTGCTGGATCTGCCCGGCGTCGGCCCCTATACCGCGGCGGCGGTGGCGGCGATCGCCTTCGACCGGCCGACCGTGCCGGTGGACGGCAATGTCGAGCGGGTGACCGCGCGGCTTTATGCCGTCACCACCCCCCTGCCCGATGCCAAGCCGGAACTGCGCGCCCGCGCCGCCCAGTTCGCCCATGACTACCGGCCGGGCGATTTCGCCCAGGCGATGATGGATCTGGGCGCCACGCTCTGCACCCCGCGCCGGCCCGCCTGCCATCGCTGCCCCTGGACCGGCGAATGCGCCGCCGAGGCGCGGGAGATCGCCGACGACCTGCCCGCCCGCCTGCCGAAGGGGGAGCGGCCGGTGCGCCATGCCGTGGCTTTCGTGGCCCTGGCCCCGGGGGATGCGCTGCGCATCCGCACCCGCCCCGAAGGCGGGTTGCTTGGGGCCATGACCGAGGTGCCGGCCACCCCCTGGAGGGAGGGCGACCCCTGGGACGAGGCCGAGGCCCTGACCCATGCCCCGCTCGGCCCCACCGGCTGGCGGATGCTGCCGGGCACGGTGGTTCATGTCTTCACCCATTTCCGGCTGGAGGCGCGGGTGATGCTGCGCCGGATGACCAGGGCCGAAGCCGCGGCCCTGGATGCGGCCGAGGCGGGGGAGGCGGGCGATCCGCGCTGGTGCAAGCCCGAACATCTGGGCGTCGCCGGCCTGCCGAGCGTGATGGCCAAGCTGGTCGAACATGCCGGTGTCGGCAACCGCCAGCAGGGGCTGCCCTTCTGACCCCGGCCGGTGGATCAGGGGGGCTGCGGCAAACGGAACCCTTGATCCGCCGGGCCCGGCGCACCCAGACTGGTGCAGGCGGCGGTGACGGCCATCTGGCCCGGTCACCGCCCGCCGCAGCGCGACAGCAGGGGATGCCAGGACATGCCGATCAGCCGACAGACCGACCGTCTCGACAATGCCGTGACCACCGGCCGGTCGGGCACCATCGACGGCATCGACGCTTTCATCGGCGGTTTCCTGGGCTACAGGACCGAGGCGGTCGACCTGCTGCCGGCGGCGGATGCCGATCATGATTCGGCCCTGGCCCAGGCCTATGCGGCAGCCCTGCACATGTTCGCCGAGACCCCCGATGCGGTCGCCAATGCCACGCCCTATCTGGCCCGTGCCGAGGCGGCGGCCGGCGATGCCACCCCGCGCGAGCGGCTGACGGTAGAGGCGGTGGGCGCCTGGGTCCGGGGCGACATGCCGCGGGCGATCCGGCTGCATGAAGAGACGGTCAGCCGCTTTCCGCGCGATCTGGTCGCGGCCAAGCTCGGCCAGTATCACGCCTTCAATCTGGGCGACAGCCCGACCATGCTCCGCATCGTCGACCATGCCGTGCCCCATGCGCCCGAGGTGGCGGAGCTGCACGGCATGCGCGCCTTCGCGCTGGAACAGTGCCATCTGATCGACGAGGCGGAGGCGGAAGCGCGCGAGGCGATCCGGCTGCGCCGCGACGAGCCCTGGGCCCATCACGCCATCGCCCATGTCTGCCTCAGCCGCGGCCGCACCGATGACGGGCTCGCCTTCATGCAGGAGATGAGCGAGACCTGGGTCGGGCTCAACTCGTTCATGTCGACCCATAACTGGTGGCATCTCTGCCTGTTCCTGCTGGACCGCGACCGGGTGGACGAGATTTTCGCGATCTATGACGGCCGGGTCTGGGGGGTGTGGAAGGAATATTCCCAGGACCAGATCAATGCGGTCTCATTGCTGATGCGGCTGGAACTGGCCGGCATCGATGTCGGCGACCGCTGGGCCGATCTCGGCACCTATCTGGCGCTGCGCACCGGCGACCATGTCCAGCCCTTCCTGGACCTGCAATATCTCTACGGTCTGGCCCGCGCCGGGTTGACCGGGAAGGCCGATGCCCTGCGGCTGGCGATCCATGCCCATGCCCGCGCCGTGCCGCCCTTCCTGGTGCCGGCCTGGGCCGAGGTGGCGGTTCCGGCCGCCGACGGCCTGCTCGCCCATGCGAAGGGCGAATGGCAGGCGGCGATCCGCGGCCTGGGCCAGGCCCTGCCGCGGATGACCGAGATCGGCGGCAGCCATGCCCAGCGCGACCTGTTCGAACAGGTCTATCTGGATGCCCTGATCCGGGCCGACCGGCTGGTGCCGGCCCAGCAGATGCTGGAACTGCGCCGTGCCGCCACGCCCGAAGTGCCGGCGACCCTGCGGGCCCTGTCGAACGTGTATGGCAGGCTTGGTCTGGATGCCCGGGCCCAGGCGCTGCTGACCCATGCCGACGCGCTGACCCGCCGCTATCGCGGCTGACGCTCAGGTCGTGACCGAGAGGATGGCCGGGATGTCGGTCCCGGCCGCATTCTCTTCTGCCGCATCCTCTTCCGCCGCGGTCAGCGGCTCTTCGGCCATTTCGGCGCGCAGCCGGCGGCGCAGCTCGTCGATCGGGGTCAGCGTGCCGTTGCGGGCGCGGGTGTGCCAGAAGGTCCAGCCGTTGCAGGACGGCCCGCCCGAGGCCTTCACCCCCATCTGATGGATGGAGCCGAAGGCGGCGTTGCGGCCGCGGCCGGTTTCCACCAGACCGTCGGCGCGAACCTTGACCGAATGGCGGGCCTGCCGGTCCCAAAGCTTCGTGCCGACCGGCAGCAGGCCGGTTTCCACCAGCAGGCCGAAGGCGATGCGCGGCTCGCGCTCCACCCCGTCGCCGCCCAGCAGCTTCGGATCCGGCGTCTCGGGCGCCTCGGCAAGGCGCCGCATCGCCAGGTCGACATAGCCCGGGTCGCGCTCGATGCCGATGAAGCGCCGGCCCAGCGCCTTGGCGGCGACACCGGTCGATCCGGTGCCGAAAAACGGGTCCAGCACCAGATCCCCCGGCGCGGTCGCGGCCTGGAGCACCCGGTAGAGCAGGGCCAGGGGTTTCTGGGTCGCATGGGCCTTGCGGCCGTCGCCATCTTTCAGCCGCTCGGGGCCGGAACAGATCGGCAGCAGCCAGTCGCTGCGCATCTGCAACCCGTCATTCAGCCGCTTCAGCGCCTTGTAGTTGAAGCGATAGCGGGTGCGGGCGTCGCGGGCGGCCCAGATCAGGGTCTCGTGGGCATTGGTGAAGCGCCGGCCGCGGAAATTGGGCATCGGGTTGGTCTTGCGCCAGATCACGTCGTTCAGGATCCAGAAGCCCAGATCCTGGATCGCGGCGCCGACCCGGAAGATGTTGTGATAGCTGCCGATCACCCAGATCGTGCCCTGGGGCTTCAGCACCCGGCGGGCCTCGGCCATCCAGGCATGGGTGAAGGCGTCATAGGCGGCGAAATCGGGAAATTTGTCCCAGGCATCCTCGACCGCGGCCACCCGGCTGTTGTTGGGCCGGTGCAGCGGCCCGGCCAGCTGCAGATTATAGGGCGGGTCGGCGAAGATCATGTCCACCGATCCCGCAGGCAGGCGGCGCATCACCTCGATGCAGTCGCCGGCAAGCACGCTGCCGGCCGCGGCGTCGGGGTCGATCGGGTCGATGGGCGCCGGCTCTGCCGGTGATGGAGCGGACGTCCTGTCGCTGCGCCGGCGCCTCATTCGGCCGCAACCTCGTCTGCTGTCGGCTCGGCCTCCACCGGCGCACCGGCGATCAGCCGGGCGATCGGCGCGAAACTGGTCCGGTGATGGCCGGTGGTGCCCTGGCGTTCCAGCGCGGTCAGATGCTCGGCGGTGCCATAGCCGGCATTGTGCGCCCAGCCGAAGCCCGGATGGATCAGGTCCAGTTCGGCCATGATCCGGTCGCGGGTGACCTTGGCTATGATCGATGCCGCGCCGATCGCGGCCGAGCGGCCGTCGCCGCCGATCACCGGCACCGCCGGCACCGGCAGTTCGGGCGTATGGTCGCCATCGACGATCGCGAGTTCCGGCGGCCGGCCGCCGGCATCCAGATCCGCAAAGGCGCGGCGCATGGCCAGCATGCTCGCCTTCAGGATGTTCAGCCGGTCGATCTCGCGCACCGACGCCTCGCCGATGCCGACCCGGGCGCGTTCCATGATCAGCGGGAACAGGGCTTCGCGCTTCTTGCGGCTCAACTTCTTGCTGTCCGCCAGACCCTCGATCGGGCGCGCGGGATCCAGGATCACCGCGGCTGCGACCACCGGGCCCGCCCAGGGGCCGCGCCCGGCCTCGTCGATGCCGACCACGGCCAGCGGATCGGTCAGTTCGCGGACCAGCGCCGCCTCGGCCGCAGCCATGGCCGCGGCCGCCCGTTCACCCCCGCGGCGGCCACGCCTCGTCGGCGCCGCTTCGGTGGTGGGGGCGGCCGGTCTGCGCCTTGCGCGCGACGGTCGGGGCGGGGCGGTTTCGTTCACCGGCTCTGCCGATCAGAGATGGGCATAGCGGGCGCGGACGCCGCGCTCGATCGCAGCCGCGATCAGGCGGTCGATGTTCAGATGATGGCGCAGGATTTCGAGCAGGCGCATCACCTCCTGGCTGACCGAGCCGTTGGCGGCGGCCACTTCGCAGGCCAGCGCATAGGCGGTCTCGCGCAGCTTCGCCGGCAGGTCGGCGGCCAGATGGTCGAGCACGGCATCCAGCCCGTCCTCGTTCTGGAGCATGCCGACGCAATCCGATGCGATGGCGGGCAGCGTGGTCGCGTCGAAATCGCGGAACACGGGCAGGCCCTGCACCGTGTCGCCGATCGCCTTCATCTCGAAATCGGTCATCTCGCGATCGGCGGCGGAGATCAGAACCATGGTGTGGATCAATGCGGAGTGATGAGCAGCCATTTACCGTCAACCGTCGAGGGGCGGGAGATGCGATGAGGAGGTGGTGTCGTCAGCCGGAGATGTCGTCCGGGCGCCGGTTGTCCTGTTGCCGGTCCCCCGGTTTCCGGGCGCCCGGCACCGCCGGTCCCCGATTGTTACCGGAAGCCTCGGGCAGGGGCAAGCCGGCCCCGTCCCGCCGGTCCCGATCCTGGCCGGCTTGCGGGTGCAGAAAGGCACGGGTGCGACGGATTGCCTCGGCGATGCCGACCCGTTCCACCGTCACGCCTTCGGGGAAGGCGGTGGTCAGCCTTGTGGGCAGGGCACCGTCCAGCAGCACGAAGACGCCGCGATCCTCCCGCGCCCGGATCAGCCGGCCGAAGGCCTGGCGCAGCCGCAGCCGGACGATGGCGTCGTCGTAATGGCTGCCGCCGAAGGCGAGCCGCCGGGCCCGGTGCAGAATGTCGGGCCGCGGCCAGGGCACCCGGTCGGCGACCAGCAGGCGCAGCGACCGCCCGGGCACGTCGACGCCGTCGCGTACCGCATCTGTGCCCAGCAGGCAGCTTTCTTCCTCGGCGCGGAAGATGTCGACCAGGGTGGCGGTGTCCAGCGGATCGACATGCTGGGCGTAAAGGGACACCCCCGCCTCTTCCAGCGCCGCCGCGATCCGGTCGTGCACCACGCGCAGGCGGCGCACGGCGGTGAACAGGCCGAGCGCGCCGCCCTCTGCCGCCAGGAACAGTTCGCGATAGGCGGCCGAGATCTGGTCGGCCGAGGACCGGCGCAGATCGGTCACCACCAGGGCCAGCGCCGAGGCGCCGTAATCGAAGGGCGAGGGCAGGCTCAGCGTCTGCGGCGTGCCGGGAATGTGGCGGGCGCCCGATCGGGTGAAGGCCGTCCGCCAGTCCAGACCGTCGCGGGTTTCTGCCGTCGCTGGCGGGTCGCCGTCGCCGTCGCCCTCGGGCGCCGTCGCTTTGGCCCGGGCGGGCAGCCGTCCGCCGGTCAGGGTGGCGGATGTCACCAGCAGGCCGCGGGCGCGCTCGCCGAACACCCGCGCAAAGGGCAGCATCGGGTCGATCCAGCGCCGCTTCAGCGCCACATCGACATCGCGGCCGAAGGCGCGGTCGATGGCCAGCCAGTCGACATGATGGGCGGGCGGGCCCTCTTCCACCGCGCCCAGCATCTCGCGCCAGGATTTGACCAGCCCCGCGGCGCGGCGGCTGATCGCCCGGGCGGTGGCATCGATCCGCGCCCGGTCCCCCGGCTCCAGCGTGTCGGCCTCTTCGTCCAGCATGCCGGCCAGCGCTTCCGACAGCCGGCCGAGCGGCACTTCCAGCAGGCGGAGTGCGGCTTCAAGCTCTGTGGCTGCCACGATGAAATCGGGGGCCGGCGGGGCGACCGGCGCCTCCAGCCCATAGGGCGCATCGGCATCGCCCGCGGCACGGGCAAGCACGGTGCCGCGGGCGCGGGCCAGGAACACCTCGAACGGCCCCTCGGGCAGGCCGTCTTCCAGCCGCTGGCGCCAGCCCTCGGCCGGCAGGGCGCGGGCGGCGCGAATCGCCTCGGCCAGCGCCTCTTCCGCAGCCGGGCGGCCGGCGACCAGATCGCCCACCCGGTCGCGCAGGCCACGGGCGCGGCTGCGGCGCTGGGTCTCGCGGCCGGCGATCCAGCGGCGCAGTTCCTCGCCCTCGCGCCCCGACAGGTCGACGGCGAAGGCGGCATCGGCCGCGTCGAACAGGTGATGGCCCTCGTCGAAGACGAAGCGATCGGGGCCGTATTGATCATCGCCGCCGGTCGCCGCCTGAACCATCACCAGGGCATGATTGGCAACCACGATCCGCGCCCGGCGCGAGCGGCGCTGTGCGCGTTCGATGAAGCAGCGGCGATAGTGCTCGCAGGCCGAATAGATGCACTCGCCCCGATGATCGGTGAGGTCCAGCGTCGCCCGCCGGCCGACCAGTTCCGACAACCAGCCCGGGAAGTCGCCGCCATAAAGCGCACCGTCGCGGGTGGCGCCGATCCAGCGGGCGGTCAGCACCAGCCCCGCCCGGTCGGGGCCGGTATCGGTGCGGCGCATGGCCTCCTGATAGTTCAGCAGGCAAAGATAGTTCTCGCGGCCCTTGCGCACCACCACGCGCCGCGCCTTCTCGTCCGGATCGGGATAGAGCCGGTCGAGTTCGTCGTCGATCTGCTTCTGCAGGTTCTTGGTATAGGTGCTGATCCAGACCGTGCCGCCGTTCTTCTCGGCCCAGAGGCTGGAGGGGGCGATATAGCCGAGCGTCTTGCCGGTGCCGGTGCCGGCTTCGGCCAGCACCAGGGCCGGGCCCTGGCCTTCATGGCGGGCGGCGAAGGCCAGGCTGGCATGCATGGCATAGCGGCGCTGTTCCGGGCGCGGCTCGGCGCCGGCACCGGTCAGCCGCTCCAGCCGCTGCACTGCCTCTTCGGGCAGCACGCCCAGCTGGGTGGGGCGGCCTTCGGGCGGCTGTTCCTGCCATTCGGGCAGCCGCCCCCAGACCTTCAGCCCCCAGCTGTCGGCGGGCGGCACCGCGCCCGAGGCCTGGATCAGCGGCCGGGCCCAGATCCAGCCGGCCTGCGCCGCCTCGTGCAGCAGGGCGGCGGGTTCGGGCAGGCGCAGCTTGATCGAGGCGACCTTGAGCAGCCGGCGGGCGATGGCGCGGATGCAGGCGATCTCGTCCGCGGGATCGGCGCCGGGCAGCTCCACGTCCAGCGCCGCGGCAAGGCCGCGCGCGGTGGGCGGCGGGGTTTCCGCCGGGTTGATGAAGGCGAAGAGTTCCAGCAGGTCGAAGGCTTCGAGCTGGACGGGATCCAGCCCCAGCCGTCGCGCCGTCGCCGGTTTGTGGATCACCAGCGGCTGATGATTGTGCCAGGCGGTCGCCACCCGGTCGGGACGCAGTGCCCGCGAGGTCTCGCCCGGCCGCGCGCTCCAATAGCCGCGGCCGCGACGCGCCACCAGAACGGGTGCGTTCAGCGGGTCGGTGCGGGCGGGATCGAGACCCCGGAAGGCGTCGTCTTGGGCTGGCATCGGGGTCCGGTCGCGGGGCTCGTTCGTCAGGGGTGATGGCTGCGATCGCGCGGGCGTGCCCGTAGGTTATAGGGGTTGTTCGCGTCTTGTACCAGTTCGGCCATGCAGATGAAGCCGGCCTTGTATGAGATCGGCTCGATTGACCCCCGCCGCCGCTGCGCATACCTTCGCCGCGTTCCCATCCATCAACCCTTCGCAGGGATGCGTCCCATCATGACCGTCGATCGCCGTCTCGCGGCCGAGGCCAAGGCCTGGCCGTTCAAGGAAGCCCAGGATCTGGCAAAGCGGCTGGACGGCAAACTGCCCGCGAAGGGCTATGTGCTGTTCGAGACCGGCTACGGCCCCTCGGGCCTGCCCCATATCGGCACCTTCGGCGAGGTGGCCCGCACCACCATGGTGCGCCGGGCCTTCGAGCAGCTGACCGGCATGCCCACGAAGCTGATCGCCTTTTCCGACGACATGGACGGGCTGCGCAAGGTTCCGGACAATATTCCGAACCAGGAACTGGTGCGCGGTGCGCTGGGCAAGCCGCTGACGGCGGTGCCGGATCCGTTTGGCACCCATGCAAGCTTCGGCGCCCACAACAATGCCCGGCTGCGCGCCTTCCTCGATGCTTTCGGCTTCGATTACGAGTTCCGCTCGGCGACCGACTGCTACCGCGCTGGCGCCTTCGACGATGCGCTGCGCCGGGTGCTGGAGCGCTATGACGAGATCATGAAGGTCATGCTGCCGACGCTGGGCGAGGAACGGCAGAAGACCTACAGCCCGATCCTGCCGGTCAGCCCCGCGACCGGCCGGGTGCTGCAGGTGCCGATCCTGTCCTATGACGCCGCCGCCGCCACCATCGTCTTCCAGGACGAGGACGGCACGACGGTGGAGCAGCCGGTGACCGGTGGCCGGGCCAAGCTGCAGTGGAAGGCCGATTGGGCGATGCGCTGGGTGGCGCTCGACGTCGACTACGAGATGTACGGCAAGGATCTGATCCCCTCGGCCGAACTGTCGGGCAAGATTGCCCGCATCCTGGGCGGCCGCCAGCCGAACGGCTTCGCCTATGAACTGTTCCTCGATGCCGAGGGCCAGAAGATCTCGAAGTCGAAGGGCAACGGGCTCAGCATCGAAGACTGGCTGCGCTATGGCTCGCCCGAAAGCCTGTCGCTGTTCATGTTCCAGCAGCCCAAGCGCGCCAAGCGGCTGTATTTCGATGTGATCCCGCGGGCGGTGGACGATTATTACGCCCATCTCCGCGGCTTCCACGCCGCGGACGAGCCGGCGAAGACGCTGGAGAACCCGGCCTGGCACATCCATGGCGGCAACCCGCCGGCAGGCGAGCCGCCGGTCGGCTTCTCGATGCTGCTCAACCTGGCCAGCGCCTGCAATGCCGAGGACAAGTCGGTGCTGTGGGGCTTCATCACCCGCTACGCCCCCGAGGCGACGCCCGAAACCCAGCCCGATCTGGACCGGCTGGTCGGCTATGCGGTGAATTATTACCAGGATTTCGTGAAGCCGCAGAAGCGCTACAAGCTGCCGGACGCGGCCGAGCGCGCGGCGATCGAGGCCCTGGCGGCAAGGCTCGGCGACCTGCCGGCCGACGCCACCGCCGAGGCGATCCAGGACGAGGTCTACGAGGTGGGCAAGGCCCATGGCTTCGAGAACCTGCGCGCCTGGTTCAAGCTGCTCTACGAAGTGCTGCTCGGCCAGGAACAGGGCCCGCGCATGGGCTCGTTCATCCAGCTCTACGGCCGGCCCGAGACCATCCGCCTGATCGAGGACGCCCTGGCCGGCAAATTCGCCACCGCCTGACCGCGGGGGCGGAGATCCGCCAGCGACGGGCCGGACGGGGTGACCTGTCCGGCCCTTCTTCGTCAACACCTTGACGGCTGCGGCTTCAGCGTCTTGGTGAGCGGCGTATTGACGATGTAGATACGCCGAGCCATATTCGGATCATGACCAGGATCCGCAGACCCGCCATGCATGATGCTCCGGATGCCTTCGCGACCACAGTTGCGGAGCGTGGCGCTACGCCGGATACCAAGGCCAGCATCAATCTCAGGATTGATGCCGGAACCCGGCAGCTCATCGACGAGGCAGCGCAGGCATTGGGCAAGACCCGCACCGAGTTCATGGTCGAAAGTGCCCGCAGTCTCGCCATTGACGTGATCCTCGACCAGCGGCTCTTTCTGCTCGATCCGGCGCGTTACGACGCCTTTCTGCAGGTGCTTGATAATCCGCCCGCGCCCGGACCGAAGCTCCGCAAACTCGTCAAGCGGACACCGGCATGGGAGAAATAGGCGGCGAGATCGAGGGTGGAGAGGCGCTGACCTCTCCCCAGCCCCTCAGTCCTGAGCACGATTTATCAACTTTTAGTTGCGGATCGCCTGAGCTGGATGCCTGGCTGCGGCATCGCGCCCTCCGCAACGAAGGCCGTTTCTCAAGAACCTATGTGATGTGCCGCGGCCGGAAGGTGGTTGGCTATTACTGCATTTCAGCGGGGGCTCTCGGGCGTGCTGCCGTTCCCGGCAAGCTGCGTCGGAATGCCCCCGACATGATACCTGTGTCAGTCATCGGCCGTCTGGCGGTCAGCCTGGATCACGCCGGGCAGGGCCTCGGCGCCGATCTGTTGTTGGACGCGTTTGGTCGTATCGCCGCCGCATCTCGCACCCTTGGCATAAGTGCCGTGCTCGTACAGGCGAAGGACGAACGCGCCAAGCGCTTCTACCTGAACTGCGCTGATTTTATCGAGTACCCGGAGGAAAGCCGCCTGCTCCTGCTTCCGATCGAGACGGTCATCGCGGCCTTCAGCTGATGCTGACTGGACGTGTCGGAGAGGCTGAGGAGGGCAGCTCGTCCGCCTCTTTGATCGCCAGCCGGAAACTCTCCACCGGCCGCCCGAAACAGCGTGGTGCCGGGGGTTCGAAGCCGATGCCGGTCATCAGGGTTTCGACCTCGGCGAGGTTGGCGTCGTCGATGACGAACCAGTCGCGGGCGGCGAGGTCGGTGCGGCCCTGGCGGTGGATGGCGTGGTGCAGGGTCATGGCCTCGGCGAAGCAGCCGAAGATGACGCCGCGCGACAGGGTGAGCTTGCGCCACGACAAGGCGCCCAGCACATAGCGCAGCCCCCGGGCATGGCCGTTGCCGGCATCCTGGCGCACCACCACTGCCGTCTGGCGTTGGTAAACCGCCTGATCCAGATTGGCCGGCTCGGCCACATCCACCACCAGCAGGCGGCGGCCGGAGCGGCGCAGCATTGCGATGCCCTCAGCCGTCAGCTTCGACGCGTCGTTATGGGTGCAGGCCACGACCGCGTCCACCCGGCCCACCCGGTCGAGATCGGTGGTGGTGGCGATGCCGAAATCCGAGGCGGTCTCGGCCAGGGCGGCCGGGTTGGCGCCATAGCCGACCACCTCGAAACCGTCGCCGACCAGCCGGCGGGTGATCATCCGGCCCAGAATGCCATAGGGGCAGATCACCATCACCCGTGCCCGGCCGGGGGCGAGATCCGCCCGCGACAGGGCGGCGCGGACGTCGCGGATCAGCAGGCTGGAGGTGCCGTTGTCGCCGATGGTGAAGACCAGGTTGGGGAACATCTCCTTCAGCGCCCGGCCGTCGCGGCCGAACAGCCGCTTGGTGGAGGCGGCGAGCAGCACCGTGCGGGCACCGCGGGCCTCTGCCCACTGGCAGGCGGCGATGAAGCGGTCGCGGGCCTCGCGGCGGCCCTCTCTGGTCATCATCTCGGCCGCGGTGACATAGATGCCGCGCACCCGGCCGGCGACACCGTCCAGATGCATGCGCGGCCCGTTGGCATGGCCCAATACCGGCGCCTTGCGGCCGAAGAAGCGCCGCCGGTCAGCCTCGTCCCGCAGATTGGTGATGAACACTACGTCGACCTCGGGCCGCCCGGCTGCGATCCGCAGCCAGCCCCGCCAGTCCGCAAGGGCCACCATTCCCCGCCAGATGTCACTCAGCATCGTTCTCGTCCCCGTCTGTCCCGCAACGCCCGTCGCGTCGTCATGGCGGCAGACTAGGCCGTGGGGCCGGGGGCGATGAATACGCTCAGGCGCGTAATTCGAGGGGGTCGGGAGCGGTTTTCGCGGCTCAGCGGGGCGTGCGGGGAATGCTGATCGTGAACACGCTGCCCCGCCCGGGCCGCGCGCGGATGTCGAGCCCGAAGCCGGACTGGGCCGACAGCCGCTGCACGATGTGCAGGCCGAGCCCGAAGCCCTCGGCCCCGGCCTGGCCGCCGCCCTGGACGAAGGGGGCGAGCAGGCGGTCGCGCTCTGCCGGGCTGATGCCCGGCCCGTCGTCGTGGATTTCGATCGACAGGAAACCCGGCCGGTGGCGCACCCCGGCGACCACGCGGCTGCGGCCATAGCGCAGCGCATTGCCGATCAGATTGTCGAGGATCCGGGTCAGCACCAGCTGCGAGGCCTCGACCCGGGCGGTCGTCGGCACCAGGCGAAGCCGCATCCGCCGCGCCGCGGCCTGGGGGCCGTGGCGTTCGGCCAGATCCTCGAACACCTCGGCGAGATCCAGCGGCAGCACGGCGGGGGCGCGCCGGGCTCCCTGGATCAGCTCGTCGATCATCAGCCGGGTGAGGTCGAGCGCCCGGTCGATATGCGCCCGGATCCGGCGGTTCTCCTCGTCGTCGCGCATGGCGGTGAGGGCCAGGCGGATCGATTGCAGGGGCTGGGCGAGATCATGGCCCGAGGCGGCGAGCGCCAGCTGCCGCTCATGGGCGATGCGCAGCGCCTGGTATTTCCCGGCCTCGGCGCGGGCGAGTTCCTCGGCATCGATCAGCCGCAACCGCAGCGCCGTTTCGGCCTGTGCCCGCGCCACCCGCAGCCGGTCGGCCAGGGCGCCGGCGAAACAGGCGGCCTCGATCAGATAGCCGAGCTTGGGATAGAGGAAAACATCGCCCCCGGGCAGCGGAACCCCGCCCACCACCCCGGCCCCGAAGGCGAGGTTCACGAACAGCACCAGCGCGGCGGCACCGGCCAGGAAGAAGCGGGCACCGGCCACCCCGTCCCGCACCGCCCCCAGACCTGCGATCAGCAGCAGGGGCGTGTAGAGCACCGAGAGCGCGAAAAGCGGTGTCAGCGTCCCCGTCAGGAAGAAGACCGCGAAGCCCGCCGGCACCGCCGCCACGATCAGGAGCATGGCCCGGCGCAGAAGCGGCGCGCGCCGGCGCAGATCGAGCAGACGGATGGTGAAGGCCAGATGGGCGAGCTGCACCCCGCCCATGAACAGGATCGGTGCCACCTGGTTCCAGCCCGGCGCCTCTGGCCAGAGATACATGAAGCCATAGCCGCCGATCTGGGCCAGGAAGGCGAGCACCATGCCGCAGGTCGCGACATAGAGCAGGTATTCCGGGCTGCGCAGGGCGAAGAAATGCAGCAGCGCCACCACGATCATCGTCACGAACAGGCCGAGCAGCACACCGTCGAGCAGATGCCGCGTCGCCTGCCAGTGGTCGTAATCCGCGGCCGTGCGGAGCCTGAGCTGAAGGGGCGTGTCGGCATGCAGCCGGTAGCCGACCACCAGTGTCGAGATGCCGGGCGGAAGCTGCACGGGCATGGCCAGCATCGGTGCCGCGATCGGGCGGGTGGCGAAGCCGCTGTCGGGGGTCTGGACCAGCAGCAGGCGGCTTTCCCCGTCATGGTCGAGCCGGACGACCAGCGCTTCGGCATCGGCAACCCCGAAGCTCAGCACGAAATCCCCCGCCGCCTCCCCCGCCGCCGCCGTCTCTACCGGCAGGGTGATCCAGCGCAGTGGCCCGGTTGCGGGCGAGGCGACGGCCGCGGCGGCGAAGACGAGCGGCAGCAGGGCCGGGATCATCGTCAGCAGCCGCAGCATCCCGGCCGCCATGGTCAGATCAGCCCCAGTTCGGTGGCGCGGTTGATCGCCTGGGCGGCGCTGCCGACGCCGAGCTTGCGGAACAGGTTCTCGCGATGCTTGGCGATGGTCCGGTCCGACAGGTTGAAGCGGGCGGCGATCTCGGCATTGCCCAGCCCCTGGCAGACCAGCCGCAGCACCTGATATTCGCGCTGGGTGAGCGACAGCGCCTCTGCCCCGGCCGCGATCCCCTCGCGGATCGCCTGGGGCAGCACCTGCCGGCCGGCGGCGACCGCCTCCAGCGCCTTCAGCAGGGTTTCGGCATCGCCCGCCTTGGGCAGCACGGCATCGGCCCCCGCTTCGACCAGCCTTGCATGCAGCACGCCCGAGGTGGTGCCGGTCAGGATCACGATCCTGAGCGCCGGAAACCGCTTCTTCAGCCAGGCGGTCACCGCGGTGATCTCGGCCCCCGGCATCTGATAATCCAGCACCGCCAGATCGGGGGCATGGGTCTGGACCAGCCGGCCGATCTCGCTCCCCGATGCCGTCTCGCAGACGATGCGGTGCGGGGTGCGCGCCTCGATCAGCATGCGGATGCCATCGCGGAAGATCTCGTGATCATCGGCGAGAAGAAGCTTCATGCGCGCGCTGCACCCCGGGTCCTGGCCGCGGCACCGGGCGGGCCGCAGGACGTTCAGAATAGCCGGGCGCTGCAGACGGCGCCATGTCAGCCGCGTGCCGCGATCGCCGCCCGTTGACCCGATATGGCGAAGGCCGCCACGAAGCCGGCCGCCAGCAGCAGCACGATGGTCGGCGCCGGTGCCGCATCGATGTAGAAGGCGGCGATGAGGCCCGCTGCCGAGGCGCCGGCGGCCACCGCCACGGCGACCAGCAGCATCCGCCCCAGGCTGCGGGTGACCAGCAGGGCGATGGCGCCCGGGGCGATCAGCAGGGCGATGACCAGGATGATGCCGACGGCGGCCAGGGCGCCCACCACCGTCGCCGAAATCAGGCAGAGCAGGCCGTAATGCAGAAGCCGGGTCGGCAGCCCGACCGCGCGTGCCTGCACCGGATCGAAGGCATGGAGCTGCAGGTCGCGCCATTTGACGGCGATCGCCGCGGTGGTCACCAGCGCGATCCCGCCGGAGAGCAGAATGTCGGCGCGCGCGACGCCCAGCATGTCGCCGAACAGGATATGGTCCAGATGCACATCCGGGCGGATCCAGACATAGAGCACCAGCCCCGCGCCGAACATGCCCGAATAGACCACGCCCATCACCGTATCGGGCTTCACCCGGGAATGGTCGCCGATATAGCCGGTGCCCACCGCACAGGCGAGACCGGCGGCAAAGGCGCCGGCGACATAGGGCAGGCCCAGCGCATAGGAGATCACCACCCCCGGCAGCACGGCATGGGAGATGGCATCGCCCAGCAGCGACCAGCCCTTCAGCACCAGAAAGCACGACAGCAGCGCTGCCGGCACCGCCACCAGCAGCGAGATGATCAGCGCGTCGGCCATGAAGCCGAAGCGGAAGGGGGTGATCAGCAGATCGATCGCGGTGGTCATGCGACCCTCCCTTCGGCCGACGACATCCGCCGCCGCCGGGCGGCGATCAGCCCGTGGCGCGGCGCGAACAGGAAGGCCGCCAGGAAGATCAGGGTCTGCAGAACGACGATGATCCCGCCGGTGGCGCCGTCCAGGAAATAGCTGGCATAGGCGCCGGCCAGGCTGGTGAGCGAGCCGATCAGGCCGGCGATGATCAGCAGCCTTGGGAAGCGGTCGGTGAGCAGGAAGGCGGTCGCCCCCGGCGCCACCACCAGCGAGATCACCAGAAAGGCGCCGACGGTCTGGAGTGCGGCGACGGTTGCGGCTGAGAGCAGGGTGAAGAAGACGAGCTTGAGCCGGGTGACCGCAAGACCGATCGAGCGGGCATGGATCTCGTCGAAGAACACCACCATCAGGTCCTTCCAGATGACCGCCAGCACGGCAAGCGTGACCGCCGAGATCAGCACCAGCTGGACCCTGTCATCAGGCGTGACCGCCAGGATGTTGCCGAGCACGATCGCCTGCACATCCACCGGGACCGGCGAGACCGAGACCATGAACAGGCCGAGCCCGAAGAAGGCCGAGAAGATCAGCCCGATCACCGCATCCTCTTTCAGGCGGCTGCGGCGGCGGATGAACAGCATCGCGCCGGCCGCGAGCCCGCCCGCCAGGAAAGCGCCCAGCGAGAAGGGCAGGCCGATCATCCAGGCGCCGGCCACGCCCGGCACGATGGCATGGGACAGCGCATCGCCGATCAGCGACCAGCCCTTCAGCATCAGATAGCACGAGAGCAGGCCGCAGACCCCGCCGACCAGGGCCGAGACCCAGATCGCGTTGACCATGTAGTCATAGGCGAAGGGGGCGAGCAGGGTGGTCATCGCGCCACCTCCACATCTCCCGATCCGTCGCGGCGGGTGGTGGTACGGCCGCCGCGCAGCAGCAGCGGCCGCTCGTCATCGGTGATCACGCCCAGCGACCGGCCGTCGGCACCGGCCGCCTCCAGCACCACATGGCGGAGCGCGCCGCCGAAAGCCGCTTCCAGATTGCGGCGGGTGAAGACCTCGGCCGTCGGCCCTGCGGCGAGCACCGTGCCCTTCACCAGCACGCAGCGGTCGCAGAATTCGGGCACGCTGCCCAGATTATGGGTGGAGACCAGCATCACCCTTCCCTCGTCGCGCAGGGCTTCGAGCAGGGCGATGATCTGGTCTTCGGTGCCGACATCCACCCCGGTCATGGGTTCGTCGAGCAGGATGACCCGGGCATCCTGGGCGATGGCGCGGGCCAGGAAGACCCGCTTCTTCTGCCCGCCCGACAGCTCGCCGATCTGGCGGCGGCGGAAGGCGGTCATGCCGACCCGGTCGAGTGCGGCCGCGACGGCGGCATGATCGCGCGGCCTGGCCCGGCGCATCAGCCCCATATGGCCGTAGCGGCCCATCATGACCACATCCTCCACCAGCACCGGGAAGGTCCAGTCGACCTCCTCGCTCTGCGGCACATAGGCGACCAGATTGGCCTTGAGCGCCTGGGCGGCCGGCCGGCCCAGAATGCTGATCCGCCCGCCTCGCGGCCGGACCAGCCCCATGATCGCCTTGAACAGGGTCGATTTGCCGGCACCGTTGACGCCGACCAGCGCGGTGATGCTGCCGGGCGGGATCCGGAAGCCGGCATCGCGGAGCGCGGTCAGGCCGTTGCGATAGGTGACGGTGACGCCCTCGACCTCGATACCGGCGACGGTTTCGGGGAAACGGGTGCGGGCGCGGGCGGCGGTGCGGGGAAAGGACGGGGTCATCGCACGGGCATCCTGTCGGATCAGGGACGGGAGAGTTCGTCGGCGATGCGGCCGGCGGTGACGCGAAGCAGGTCCAGATAGGTCGGCACCGGCCCGTCGGCGTCGGTCAGCGTGTCGACATAAAGCACGCCGCCATAGCGCGCGCCCGTCTCGCGGGCGACCTGACGGGCGGGATCGGGCGAGACGGTGCTTTCCGAGAACACGACCGGGATCCCGTGCGCGCGCACCGTATCGATCACCCGGCGGACCTGCTGGGGCGTGCCCTGACCATCGGCATTGATCGGCCAGATCCAGGCTTCCTTCAGCCCGAAATCGCGGGCGAGATACGAAAAGGCGCCTTCGCTGGTCACCAGCCAGCGCCGGTCCGGCGGCAGGGCCGCCAGCCGTTCGCGGATCGGTGCCGCCACCGCATCGATCCGGGCTGCATAGGCGGCGGCATTGGCGGCATAGGTTGCGGCGTGGCCCGGATCGGCGGCCGAGAGGGCGTCGCGGATATTGGCGACATAGATCTTCACCGCCTCGGGCGACATCCAGGCATGCGGGTTGGGCTTACCCTCATAGGGGCCCTCGGTGATGCCGATCGGGCTGATGCCGTCCGAGACGGTCGCGGCCGGCACCTCGCCCAGGTTGCGCAGGAATTTCTCGAACCAGAGTTCGAGGTTGAGCCCGTTGCGCAGCACCAGCCCGGCCCCCAGGGCCCGGCGGATGTCGCCGGGGGTGGGGCTGTAGGTATGGATATCGGCACCGGGCTTCGTGATCGACACCACCTCGGCCGCATCGCCCGCGACATTGGCGGCGATGTCGGCGATCACCGTGAAGGTGGTCAGCACCTTCAGCTTTTCGGCCGCCTGCGCCGGCAGGGCCGCGGCGCCGGACATCACGAGGGCGAGCAGAACGGCGGCGATGGAACGCATGCCCATGGTGGGGCCTCATCAGAGAATGATACTCATTCTCAGATCTACGCCTCTGGCCTGAATTTGCAAGTTAGAATTATTCTTAAATACATGACGGGTGTCGCACCCGAAGGGGCGGGGCTCAGGCCCCCGCAATCTCCTGCCAGGCGTCATAGGCGGCCAGCACCGCCCGGGTCTGGGCCTCATGGGCCAGCCGGAAGGCGGCGCCATAGACGGTTTCGTCGGGATATTCGGTGATCAGCGTGACCGCCGGCACCTGAGCCGGCTGTTCCGAGACCATGCAGGGGAAGCCGTCGATCACCTCGAAGCCCAGCCGGCCGGCATGGATTTCGTAAAGCGCGATCTGGCGGGCGTTGAGGGCCGCCAGATCGGGCAGGCGGCCAAGCTCGGCGGTCACCCGGGTCAGCAGCCGGCGGGCCCGGTCTTCCCAGCCCGGATGATGGCGCAGGATCAGGAAGAAGCCCTTGGGCACCGTCCACATCTCGAAACCGCGCGGCACATAGCCGGTCAGCGGCCGGGTCCATTCATGGGACGGGTAGCCGTGCAGGTTGAGATGCAGGTCGGCACCGGTCCGCGCCTGCGCCTCCACCCGGATCGCAGCTTCGTAGAGCGGCCCGGTCTGGCCACGCCCCGTCTGCCGGCGATACTCGAGGTCGTCGCCGAGTGCGGTGTAGCGCGCCGCATGATGCATATGGTCGGGCTGGCTTCGGGTCAGCCGGCGGTGCATGGCATAGCCGTCGGGGTTTTCGACCGGGGCGATGGTGAAATGCGCGGTCGGGCGGGCGGCGAGCAGGGCGGCGGCACGGATCGCACCGGCGACGCCCGAGACCTCGTTGGCGTGCTGGCCGCCGCTGATCATCACCGGATGATCGCTGCCCTGGCGATGGCGGGCGAGCACCGGCCGGCCTGCGCGGGAGCCGGCGACGAAGACCTCGCCGCCGATCCGGTCGAGTTCCGCCCTGATCTGGGCCATGCCGAAGGGGGCTTCGGCCTCGTGCAGCGGCTGGTCGGGCCAGTCGGCCTCTCCGGTATCCAGCGGCCGGGTCTCGATCCTGAGGCGGTGGGCGCCGTCGGCGCTGCGGATGTCGGGCAGGATCCGGCCGGGCTGAAGGTCGCGGGCGCCGATCGGCCGGCCGGAATGGCGCTGGAAATGTTCCAGCAGCGAGAAATACAGCTCCTCGTGCAGCGCCTCGTGCAGGCTGATCACCTCTTCGCCGACCGGCAGGCGGGTATCGGCGCCGGGCAGGTCGACGCGGATCTCCAGGGTCTCGAAAAAGGGCTCGTCCGCCCCCCAGTCCCAGGCCGTGATCACCGCCATGGCGCGGTGAAACAGCGCCTCGTACTCGGTTTCCAGCCGCTGGTCGATCCGCCGGCCATCGGGATGGGCCAGTTTCAGCCAGCCGGTGGGCGAGAGCCGCATCTGGCCGACATGGTCTTCCGCCAGATGGTTGGGGGCGGGCAAAGTGAGGTCGGTGAGGCTGCCATCGGCCGCTTCCAGCCGCAGCCGGTAAGCGGGCATGGCGCCCGCCGCCACGGCTTCGGGCACCAGATCCAGCCGGGCATCGCCGATCATGCCGGCCAGCGGATAGGCCTCCAGCCGGAAGCGGTTCTCGCCCGCATCAGGCACCACCGGATAGCCGAGTTCGACCCGGGTGAAGGGGCCGGCGGCGCGGGCATCCTCGACGAAAAAGCCGATCAGCGGCTTGTAGGCCGGGTGCAGCCGGGCATCGACCCCCGCCGCCCGGAACCGCGCCTCGGCGGCGCGGCGCTGGCCGGCATCCTCGAACAGCCAGGCATCCAGGCTGGCGCCCCGCCAGTCGGGGGTGGCGTAGGTGGCGAGCAGCCGGTCGAGGGTGCGCTCGAAGGTCTGGTCGATGAGCAGCGTCATGTCCGGCTCCGGGAGAGGAGGTGGTGGTGGCCTGATCAGGCCTGGGTGCGGCCGGTGGGGTCCAGGCGGTCGCGCAGCCAGTCGCCCAGCAGGTTCAGGCCCAGCACGGTCAGCAGGATGGCGAGGCCGGGGAAGACGCTGACCCACCAGGCGTTCTGCAGATAGGTGCGGCCGTCGGCGAGCATGCCGCCCCAACTGGGAATGGTCGGGTCGACGCCGAGGCCCAGGAAGGTGAGCGAGCTTTCGAGCAGGATGTTGGTGGCGACGTTCAGGGTCATCAGCACCACCACCGGCCCCGCCAGATTGGGCAGCAGATGGATGAACAGGATCTTCGCATCGCGCACCCCGATCGCGCGGGCGGCATGGATGAATTCGCGATCGACCAGAGAGAGCACCGAGCCGCGGACCAGGCGGGCATACTGCACCCATTGGGCCGCGATCAGCAGAATGATGGTGTTGGCGAGCCCGCCGCCGACGATGGCGATGAAGGTGATGGCGAGCAGGATGAAGGGCAGCGCCAGCTGCACATCGGCGAAGCGCATCACCACCATGTCCCAGAAGCCGCGGTAATAGCCCGCGACCAGGCCCATCACCACGCCGATCACCACCGCGCCCACCACCGAGGTGAAGCCGACCAGCAGCGAGATCTTGCCGCCGGTGATCACCCGGGCGAGCACGTCGCGGCCCAGCGGATCGGTGCCGAGCGGATGGGCCCAGCCCTGGAAGGGCAGGGTCAGCCGGGCCATCAGGTTGATCTTCTCGCCGCCATCGGGGAAGAGCAGCGGCGAGAGCAGCACCGCGGCGGTCATGCCGCCGGCCAGCAGGAGGCCGAGGACCAGCTCCAGCTGCGGGCCGCTTTTATGCGTGCGGGCGCGTGCCATGGGTCTCGTCTCCTAGCGGGTGCGGATGCGCGGGTCGATCAGGCCATAGGCGATGTCGACCAGCAGGTTGATCGCGACGATGAGCAGGGCGAGCACGGTGATCACCGCCTGCAGCACCGGATAGTCGCGCCCGGCGACGGCATCGAAGGCGAGCGTGCCGAGGCCCGGCCAGTTGAACACCCGCTCGATCACCACGATGCCGCCGAGCAGCCCGCCGAACTGGAGGCCGAAATAGGTGATCAGCGGAATGGCGCAGTTCCTGAGCGCATGCTTGTAGAGCACCTTGCTCTCGCTCAACCCCTTGGCGCGGGCGACCTGGACATACTGGGCGCGGAGCGTTTCCAGCATGGCGGTGCGCACCAGGCGGACATTGGTCGCGGTCAGGATGATGCCCATGGTGACGGCGGGCATCACGAAGCTCAGGATCCCGTCCATGCCCGAGGGCGGCAGCCAGCGCAGCGTGATCGAGAAGACCAGCACCAGCATGATCGCCAGCCAGAAATTCGGGAAAGACAGGCCGGTCAGCGACAGGATGCGGATCACCTGATCGGCCGGCCGGCCGCGATTGACCGCGGCATGGATGCCGAGCGGGATCGAGAGCGCGATCGAGACGATCATCGAGGTGAAGGCCAGCGCCAGCGTCGCCGGCAGCGCCTTGGAAACCAGCAGCGAGACCGAGGTGCCGCCCAGGAAGCTGCGACCCAGATCGCCGGTGACGAGGCCGGTGACGAAATCGAGATATTGCGACAGGAAGGGCTCGTTCAGGCCCAGCGCCTGGCGGATGTTGTCGAGATCCTCCTGGGTAACGCTGCCCGCCCCCTGCGCCAGCATCAGCGCCGGATCGCCGGTCAGGCGGATCGCGAAGGACACCGTCAGCGTCACGGCGAAGAGGACGAAGATCGCCTGCAACAGGCGCTTGAGGAGAAAGCCGGCCAAGGGTCAGCCTCCGGAGGATGGATCGACGAAAGACCCGCCGGACCCGAAGGCCCGGCAGATCCGCGATGGTACTTGTCGTCAGGCGCCGTGCTGCCCCGAAAGCCGGGCGCTTCGCGCCCCAGCCGCCATTGAGGCGGCGGCCAAGGGCGCGGTAGCACCCGCCCGGCGAGGGCCAAACAATCCGGCGCGGCGCGCCCGCCCGGCAAGTGCCCAGGCATAAGTCGTGTTCAGGCGGTGGCCGGGAACCGGCCACCAAGGCCGCCATTGAGGCGGCGGCCAAGGGCGCGGTAGCGCCCGCCCGGCGAGGGACTAACTGACTCCCCTCACTCCACCGTCACGCCGGTCAGGCGGATGCGGTTGTCCGGCGGGGCCACGAAGCCCTTCACCCGCTTGGAGACGCCGTAGATTTCGTTCAGGTTGAACAGCGGCATTTCCAGCGCCCGGTCGGCGGCATAGGCGGCGATGCCGTGCAGCACCTTCTCGCGTGCCGGGGCGTCGGTCATCGACCGCTGACGCTCCAGCAGCGCATCCAGCTTGGGATCGCTGTCATAGGGGTTCCAGCGCTCGCCGGTGTGGTACATCAGATAGGCGGTGTTGTCGTAGTCGAGCGTCCAGCCGCCCCATTTCTGCTGGAACATCGCGCCGGTCTTGCCCTGCGGGATGATGTCGTTCAGCAGCACATTGGTCTCGTAGGGCTTGATGGTGGCGTTGATGCCGACCATGCCCAGATAGCTGGCGACCGCCTGCGACACCTCGGCGAAGGTGGCGTCGTTGCCGCGGATGTCGATCTGCACCTCGGCGCCCGGCTTCACGCCGGCCTCCTTCAGCAGCTCTTTCGCCTTCGCCTGATCGAAGGGCAGCGGCTTCATGTTCGGGTCGTAGCCGAAGGACAGCTCGGACTGGAAGCTTGCGATCTGCTTGGCCTGGCCGCCCAGGATGGCATCGATGATCGTGCCGCGGTCCACCGCCATGATCATCGCCTTGCGCACGCGCGGATCGGCGGTGATGCCGTCGCGGGTGTTGAAGCGCAGCGCATAGACCGTGGGGCTGGTGACGCTGACCAGGTTCAGGTTCGCATCGGCCTTGATGGTGTCGACCATCGAGATCGGGATGGTCGGCGGGATCACCACGTCGACGCGGCCGGCCTGAAGCTCGGCAACCGCGGTCGCGGGCTCGGCGATGAAGCGGTAGGTGACCTTGTCGAGGGCGGGCGCGCCGTCCCAATAGTCGGCGAAGGGCTCCAGCGTGACTGAGACCTTGGGGTCATAGGCGGTCATGCGGAACGGGCCGGTGCCGACGGGATGGGCGTTGATATAGGCCTCGTCGTGCTCGGCCGTGTACTTCGGCGGCACGATCATCGCGCCATAGCCGGCGAGCTTGGTGATCAGCACCGGATCGGGCTGCTTCAGCACCAGGTCGACGGTGTGGTCGTCGATGACGTTGACCCGGTCGATGACCGCATAGTTGGAACGCTGCGGGCCCTTCTTGCCTTCCTCGCCCAGCAGGCGGTCGAAGGTGAACTTCACCGCTTCGGCGGTGAAGGGCTCGCCATTGTGGAAGGTGACGCCGTCGCGCAGCTTGAAGCGCAGCCGCTTGCCCTCGTCCAGAACCTCCCAGCTGGTGGCGAGCGCCGGGACGATCTTCAGGTCGGGGGTGCGATAGACCAGGCCTTCATAGACGTTGGTCGCAACCGACGACCAGTTGACCAGGAAGGTGTCGATCGGGTCCCAGCTGCCGGGATCCTGGGGGGAAGACAGCGTCAGGGTGCCGGCGGCAGAGGCGGATGCGGCCATGCCGAAGGGCAGGGCCGCCGCCAGCGCCGCGGTCAGCAGCAGGCGCTTCGTGGTCAGGAGATGTCTCATGCGTCGTCTCCGCGTGGAATGCGAGTGGACGTTGGCCTCAGGGCCGGCCCGGTCGGATGGGAAGATCGGGTCGGCTGCTGGTCAGGACGTGGCCCCGGCCCTTGATGCGGGCACGGTTCATGCCGTTTCGGCGACCTTGTGGTCGGGGGCCACGGATTTGAGGGAGAGGATCCGGGGCGCATCGCCGACCCGGCGCACCGGGCTCGGGATCTCGCCGTCGAGCATCGGCCGGTCGGGGCGTCGGGTCGGATCGGCGACCGGCACGGCCGAGAGCAGCTTGCGGGTATAGGGGTGCATCGGGCGTTCGAACACCGCGGCGCGCGAGCCGATCTCGACGATCTGGCCCAGATAGAGCACCGCCACCCGATGGCTGATCTTTTCCACCACCGCCATGTCGTGGCTGATGAACAGATAGGCCAGCCCCTCTTCGGCCTGCAATTCCATCATCAGGTTGATGATCTGCGCCTGAACCGAGACGTCCAGTGCCGAAAGCGCCTCGTCGGCGATGATCAGCCGGGGTTTCGAGGCAAGCGCGCGGGCGATGCAGATCCGCTGGCGCTGCCCGCCCGAAAATTCATGCGGGTAGCGGTCGGCGAAGTCCGGCTTCAACCCCACCCGCTCCAGCAGTTCGGCGACCCGGCTGCGGATGGCTTTCGCGCCGTCGATCAGCCCATGGGTGGTGATCGGCTCGGCGATCGAGAAGCCGACGGTCCGGCGCGGGTCGAGCGAGGCGAAGGGGTCCTGGAAGACGTATTGCACCTGACGGCGCAGCCTGCGGCGTTCATGGGCCGACATGTCCGACATCGGCCGGCCTTCGAAACGCACCTCGCCGCCGGTCGGGTCCTGAAGCTGCTGGATGGTGCGGCCGATGGTCGACTTGCCCGACCCGCTTTCGCCCACCAGCGACAGGGTCTCGCCCGGCCAGAGATCCAGATCGACGCCTTCCACCGCATGCACCCGATGGGTGACCCGGCCAAGCAGGTTGCGGCGCACGTCGAAGCGCGCCTCCAGCCCGCGCAGGCTCAGGATCGGCGCCTGGTCGTACCGGGCGGTGTCCTGGACGGTTTCGACGCCCACCACCCGCGACTGCTCGCCATCCATCACCGTCAGCGGCAGGCGCTTGGGGAAGGGCTCGCCGGTCATGGAGCCCAGCGCCGGCACGGCCGAAAGCAGGGCCCGGGTATAGGCATGGGCGGGGCGGGCGAAGATCTCCTCCACCGGGCCTTCCTCGACCTTGCGGCCGCGCCACATCACCACCACCCGGTCGGCGATTTCGGCCACCACGCCCATATCGTGGGTGATGAAGATCACCGCCATGCCCAGCTTCTTCTGCAGGTCGCGGATGATCGACAGGATCTGGGCCTGGATGGTGACGTCGAGCGCCGTGGTCGGCTCGTCGGCGATCAGCAGTTTCGGCCGGCAGGCCAGCGCCATGGCGATCATCACCCGCTGGCGCATGCCGCCCGACAGCTGATGCGGATAGCGCTTCAGCATCGCGGCGGCATCCGGCAGGCGGACCATCTCCAGCAGCTCCCGTGCTGCGGTCAGCGCCCGGGATTTCGGCAGCCCCTCGTGCAGCATCAGCACCTCGGCGATCTGGTCGCCGACGGTGAAGACCGGGTTGAGCGAGGTCATCGGCTCCTGGAAGATCATCGCGACGTCCTTGCCGCGGATCCGGCGCATCTCGTCCTGAGAGACGCGGGCGATGTCGACCGGATCCGGCCCCTGGCCGAAGCGGATCTCGCCCTGATCGATGATGCCGTTCATGTGGTCGATCAACCGCATGATCGCGAGCGAGGTGACCGATTTGCCCGATCCGCTTTCGCCCACGATCGCGAGCGTCTGACCGGGCGCCACCGCAAAGGACACGTCGTCCACGACCCGGTTCGATCCGAAGCGGACGCTCAGGGAGCGCACGTCGAGCAGGGGGCCGTCGAGCTGGTGATCTCGGCTCAGTTGCGTCATCGGTGCTCCCATGAAACCCGGCATCCCGACCCGCCCCGGTCGGATGCATCGCACCGCCCCGTCCTGGCGGTGCTGGCCGGCGTCCGATTGGACACCTCACTCTGACGAAATTGTTTTCCCGACATTTTGTCAATAAATTCTCATCGTTATGTCGTACCTTTCCATTATCCGGCGTTCTGCGGCCACCGGCTGCGACCCTTCGACGCCATTGCGTGCACTGGCGGACGTGGCCGGCAGCAGGCATAATCGCTTGCGTGTCATGCGGTCCCTGCCCGGTCTCGCAGCCTGCGCCCGTTCCGGCGCATCTCCCCAATCGTTCCGGGTCCCACAGGAAACCTGCCCCCATGCATCGCGTCGAACTCGGGCTGAAATTCGCCCTCGATCCCGCGGGGCTGAAAAGCCTCCGGCAGCACCGCGCCCTGCGTGACCTCAGGCTTGCCAAACCGGTGACCCGGTCGCAGAGCGCGGTCTATTTCGATACCGAAGACCGCCGGCTTCACGCCCGCGGCGCGGTGGCCAAGGTGGTCACCATCGGCCGGCGCCATGTCCAGTCGGTGAAATGCGCGATGGAGCCGCCGGCGGGCTCGGCCCTGATCCGGCGCGACGCCTTCGAGGATGCGGTGGCCGACGACCGGCCGGATCTCCGGCTGTTGACCGGCACCCCGCTCGGCGCGCTCGGCGCCGAGGCCGATCTCGCCGCCGCGCTGAGGCCGGTTTT
The DNA here is from genome assembly GCF_039634785.1 of Tistrella mobilis. Lineage (NCBI taxonomy): Bacteria > Pseudomonadati > Pseudomonadota > Alphaproteobacteria > Geminicoccales > Geminicoccaceae > Tistrella > Tistrella mobilis. The sequence goes on from NZ_JBBIAB010000011.1 coordinate 98,455, forward strand.
CGTCACCGATCTCAGGCGCAGCCTGCACCGGCTGGGCGATGCCGGCTGGGCGGTCGAACTGGTGATCGACGAGGGCAGCATCGCCGATGCCGAAGATCCGGAACACCGGCTGCCGGTTGCCGAAATCGAACTCCGCCTGCTGGAGGGTACGCCCGACCGGCTCTATCTGGTGGCGCTCACCCTGCTCGACCGGGTGCGGCTGCAGCCGCTGCTGCCGCCCAAATCGGAGCGCGGCTTTGCCCTGGTCGCCGGGGCCGCGGCCGCGGACGAGGTGACGGCCGAGAAGGCCGCCCCCGTCGCGCTTGACCCCGACATGACCGCGGCCGAGGGCTTCCGGGCGATCGCCCGCGCCTGTCTGGGCCAGCTGGTCGCCAACGAGCCTGCGGTGCGGGCGGGGCTGCCCGAAGGCGTGCATCAGATGCGGGTCTCGGTCCGGCGGCTCAAATCGGCGCTGTCCACCTTCAAGGAGATTTTCGGCGAGGCGACCGGGGCGACCGTCGCCGACCCGCTGGCGCCGGGTGTCGATCCGGCGCTGCTGACGCCGGGCGACGTCAAGGCGGCGCTGGGCTGGCTGATGGCGGTGCTGGGGCCGGCGCGCGACGCCGATGTCTTTGTGGGCGAAACCCTGACCGGGGCGGAAAAGCTGCTGGGGGCCGGCCCGCTCGCCGCGCTGCGCGGTGCGGTGGAAGACGACCGGCGCGCGGCCTGGGATGCCGTCGCCGCGGCACTCGACGATCCGAAATTCGCCCGGCTGCCCCTGGTGCTGGGCGCCTGGATCGAGGCCGGCCACTGGCTGCCCGATGGCGGCGTGGCGCCGGAGCCCTTCGACGGGCTGGCGATGTCCGGCGGTGATGCCGACACCCCCGAGGCAGAGGAGGCGCCGGTCGTCCACCTGTCTCCGGCCCCCGGTCTTGAGCCGCTGGGGGCCTTTGCGGCCCGCGTGCTCGACAAGCGGCTGCGCAAGGTGCTGCGCCGGGGCCGCGGTCTCGGCAAGCTGGCGCCCGAGGCCCGGCACGAGGTGCGCATCCAGGTCAAGAAGCTGCGCTATGCCTGCGAATTCTTCGGCGGGCTCGCCACCGACCAGAAGCAGGCGACCCGCTTCGGCAAGCGGCTGAAGGCGTTGCAGGATGCGCTCGGCCTGCTGAACGACATTGCCGTCGCCCGCTCCCGGCTGGAAGAGCTGTCGGCCCGGCCGGCGCTCGCCTTCGGTGCCGGCATGATCGCGGGCGCCCATGCGGCCGGCCAGGACGAGGCCCTGCGCAAGGGGGTGAGCGCCTGGAAACGTTTCGTGAAGGATGCCGATCCCTTCTGGTCCTGATCTTCTCTCCACCCGCGGAGCCCGTGACCTCATGACCCGGACCGATACCGATCGCTGGCAGGCGGTCGACCTCTGGTTTGCCGATCACCTGCTGCCGGCGGACCCGGCGGGAGAGGCGGCCCTTGCCGCCAATGCCGCAGCCGGCCTGCCGCCCCACGACGTCTCGCCGCTTCAGGCCCGGTTTCTGGGGATTGTCGCGAAGATGATCGGCGCCCGGCGGGTGCTGGAGATCGGCACGCTCGGCGGCTACAGCACCCTGCATCTCGCCCGGGCGCTGGGGCCGGCGGGGCGCGTGGTGACGCTGGAATTCAATCCGCATCATGCCGATGTCGCGCGCGCCAACCTTGCCGCGGCCGGGGTGATGGACCGGATCGATCTGCGCGTCGGCCCGGCCCATGATCATCTGCCCGATCTTGCCGCTGCGGTCGAAGACGGGTCCGAGCCGCCCTTCGACCTGATCTTCATCGATGCCGACAAGCCGTCGAACCCGGTCTATCTCGACTGGTCGATGATGCTGGTACGGCCGGGCTCGCTGATCCTGGCCGACAATGTGGTGCGCGACGGGCGGGTCACCGATCCCGATGGCGATGCCTCGGTGCAGGGCGTGCGCAGCTTCACCGGCATGGTCGCGGCCGATCCGCGGCTTGAGGCGACGGTGCTGCAGACCGTGGGCGTGAAGGGCCATGACGGCTTCATGCTGATCCGGGTGGCCTCCGTCTGACCGGCGAAGGCCGGGTTACCCGGCCGGCATGTGCAGAGTGAAGCGGGTGCCCTCGGGCCCGGTCGAGTCCAGGGTCAGATCGCCGCCATGGGCGCGGGCCAGATCGCGGGCGATCACCAGCCCCAGCCCGGTGCCGCCCGGCCGGGCTGAGCCGGTGAAGGGCTCGAAGAGATGGGCGGCCGCCTTGGGCGGCAGGCCCGGCCCGGTATCGTCGACCCGGATCGCGATCTCGTCCCCGCTGCCGCGGCCGATGGCGACCACCAGCCGGTGGCCGCCGGGCGGCGGCGCGGCCGTCTGCATCGCCTCCAGCGCATTGCGCACCAGATTGGCCAGGATCCGGTAGAGAAGGTCATGGTCTGCCAGCACCGTGGTGCCCGCCGGTATGGCGCAGGCCCGGGCGATCGGCCCGGGATCGGCTGCCGGCAGCAGCGGGTCGTCGGGGGCGGCCGGCGGGTCGGGTTCCACGGTCGCCAGCACCTCTTCCACCACCTGGGCCAGATCGAGCCGGGTTCTGTCGGGGGCCGGCGTCTCGGTGGTGGCGAAGCCCAGGGACCGGCCGCAAAGCGTGATCGCCCGGTCGAGCGCGGTAATCATCGGCGGCAGCAGCCGGCGCACCGCGGGGCTCGCCTCGCGCTCGATCCGGTCGGCATTGAGCAGCGCGGTCGAGAGCAGGTTGCGCAGGTCGTGGTTCAGCTTGGCGACCGCCGCACCCAGCCCCGCCAGCCGGCTTTTCTGTTCCAGTGCCCGGCGCACGCTCTGCTGCATCATCGCCAGTTCCCGCTGCACGATGCCGATTTCGTCGCTGCGCCCCGAGGTCGGCATCATCCGGGCCGGATCTTCCGGCGCCTCGCGGAAGGCGATCACCGCCGCCGCCATCTGGCGCATGGGCCGCACCATCAGCCGTTCGATGGCCGCATAGAGCAGCGCGGCGACGATCGCCGACAGCACGATGGTCAGGGTCAGGATGCGGATCGAATAGGCGCGCATCTCGTCGCGCAGATCGCGTTCCTGAAACAGCACGTCGACCATCATCTCGGGCGCCATCGGCGCCGGGCCGATCACCCGGATCAGCCGGGGTTCGGTTTTCAGCAGGCAATCGAGCGCATCGCGGATCAGCGTGAACGGGGTCTGCTGGCGCAGATCCACGGTCCGGGCGGCCGGCGCCAGTTCGCCCAGCATCAGATCGGGCCGGCCCGGGCGGCTGAGCGTGACGGCGACCACCATGGAATTGTCGAGCAGCACCTTTTCCAGCCCCGGCGTCACCTCCATGTCGCGATCTTCCAGCGCCAGGCTCGCCAGATGGGCCGAGGCAAGCCGGGCCTCCAGGAACACCAGACGGAAGCGGGCGATGGAGGGCAGATAGATCAGCACCTCGCCCAGGATCACGAAGATCACGGTCAGCAGCAGCAGCCGGCCCGACAGGCTGTCGACGAAGGGCAGACGAAAACGGCGGCGGGGCCTGCTGTCGGGCATAAGGATCCCCCCTCGCGGTCAGGGCAGCCGCAGCAGCAGCCGCACCAGACGGCGGCTGCGGCTGCCGAACAGCAGCTCGGTGAAGGCCTGGCCGGCGGCGCGTTTCGACGCCTCGGCGCGGGTGGGATAGGCCGTGATCAGCCCGGCCATGGCGCCGATCTTCAGCTTCTCGCGGATCGCGAGTTCCCAGCTCTGCAGCAGTTCACCCGCGCCTTCGCCCACGATGCCGGCGCCCAGAATGCGGCCGCGGCGGCCGACCAGAACCTTGACGAGGCCGTCGCGGCGCCCCTCGGTGCGGGCGCGGTCGACCTCGGCGAAGGGCCAGCGCAGCACCCGGATATCGCCGTGCATCGCCCGTGCCTCGGCCTCGGTCGGGCCGACCCGGGCAAGTTCCGGATCGGTGAAGATCACCCGCGGCACCGCCCGGGTCTCCACCCTGGCCGGCAGGCGGAACAGCGCCTGGCGGATCACGATGCCGGCATGATGGCCGGCCATATGGGTGAAGCGCTGCGGGGCCGCGCCGTCGATGCCGCCGATGCAGTCGCCGATGGCGAAGATCCGGGCATTGCTGGTCCGCAGCCGCGCATCGACCCGGATGCCGCCGGCATCGACCTCGACCCCCGCCGCCGCCAGATCCAGCCCCTCGGTCACCGGCCGGCGGCCGGTGGCGACCAGCAGCTGGTCGCCTTCCACCACCTGCCGCACGCTCCCCTGGCCTGCCAGATGGAGGCGGACACCGTCGCCTGTGGCCCTCGGGGCGGCGGCCACGGCGCGGGCCTGTTCCAGCACCGCCACGCCTTCGGCCAGCAGGCGGTCGCGGACCACCGCCACCAGCTCCGGATCCTCGGTCGGCAGCAGCCTGCCCGAGGTGGCGAGGGTGACCGCCGATCCCAGCCGCCGATGGGCCTGGGCCATTTCGACCCCGACCGGCCCGCCGCCCAGCACCACCAGATGTTCGGGCTGCATCCGGTCGCTGAAGATCGTCTCGTTGGTATGGACCACCACCCGCTCCAGCCCCTCGATCGGTGGCAGTGCCGGGCGGGATCCGGTGGCGATCACGAAACGCCGGGCGGTGACGATCCGGTCGCCCGCCATCAGCCGGTTGCGGTCCAGAAACCGGGCATCGGCTTCGATCACCTCGACGCCCAGGCTGCGGAAGCGTTCGGGCGAATCATGCGGGGCGATGTCGGCAATGACGTCTGCGATGCCGTCCTTGACCCGGGCGAAATCGGCCACCGGCGGTGCGCCCCGAAGCCCCAGTTCCGGCCAGCGCGCCGCCTCGGCCACCGCCCGCGCCCGTGCGATCAGCGCCTTGGACGGGATGCAGCCGGCATTCAGGCAGTCGCCACCCATGCGGCCGCGTTCAACCAGCACCACGCGCGCGCCCATCTGCACGGCGCCTGCGGCGACGCTCAACCCCGCCGCGCCGGCGCCGATCACGCAGATGTCGGTGTCGAGCATCCGCTCGGGGCTGGTCATGGGCGTCTCCGTGCGGCGCGGCGAGCCTTCACATGCGACACCAAAGCCGGCAGCAGGGCAAGCACCGCAAGCCCCGACAGCCCGGCCATGATCTCGACGGTCATCAGATCGGCCAGATCCGGCACCCGGCCCTCGGCGATCACCTGGCCCAGCCCCGCGCCCAGCGACACATAGACCAGCGCCCCCGGCACGATGCCGATCAGCGTGACCGCCGCATAGGGCAGAAGCCGCATGCCGAACAGGGCCGGGGCGACATTGACCAGAAAGAAGGGGAAGACCGGCATCAGCCGCAGAAACAGCAGATAGCTGGTGGCATTGCGCCGGAACCCGGCTTCCATGCGGCAGAGCTTCGCGCCGGCATGGCGCAGCATCAGCGGCCTGAGCGCGCCGCGCGCCGCCAGAAAAACCGTCACCGCCCCGGCGGTCGCCGCCACCAGCACGATGGCGAGGCCCAGCGGCACGCCGAAAAACACCCCCGCCGCCAGGCTCAGCAATGCGGCACCCGGCAGCGAGATGGCGACCGACACGGCATAGACCAGGCAGAAGCCGGCGATCGCCGTCAGCGGATGGGTCTGGATCAGCCCGGTGATCCGGTCGTGATGGCGGGCCAGGGCGTCGAGCGTCAGCTGATGATGCAGCCCGCCGGCCAGCGCCAGCGCCAGTGCCGCCACCAGGATCGCGAGCGGCAGGCAGCGCAGCAGCGGGCGGCGGCCACCTGTCTCGGGATGCGGGCGTTTGCGGCACATGGTCATCGGCGGCGGGTCCATCGGCGGGCGGCCGGGATGGCCGCTCCTTACCCAGATGTAACGACCGCCCGGCGCCCCCGCCAATAAACTTGCCGTGATCGCCCCGCGAGCCCGGCCGATGCCGGTGGGGTCAGTGTCTGGCCGTCACCAGCCGCGTGATGCGCTTTTCGATCTCGATCACCGCGAAGAGGGCCACACCGGCGCCGGTGGCGATCAGGATCTCGACCGGGCCGAGCGGCACGGTCTGGAACAGCCGGTTCATCGGCGGCCACCAGGTGAAGGCGGCCTGGGCCGCGACGGTCAGGGCGATGCCGGTCAGCACCGCCCGCGTGCCCATGATGCCGGTCAGCGTGAGCGAGGGCCCGGCCATGTAGCGCACGGCGAAGAGATAGAAGATCTCCATCGCCACCACCGCATTCACCACCAGGGTCCGCGCCCCCTCCAGCCCCAGCCCGCGCGCCTCGCCCAGATGGAAGACGGTGAAGGTGCCGATGACGAACAGAAAGGACACGAAGCCGATCCGCCAGAACAGGAAGGGCGTTACCAGCGGCGCATCGGCGGCGCGGGGCGGCCGGCGCATGGCGGCGGGCTCGGTCGGCTCGAAAGCCAGCGTCAGGCCCAGGCCCACGGCGGTGATCATGTTGATCCACAGGATCTGCACGGCGGTCAGCGGCAGGGTCAGGCCCAGGATGATGGCGGCCACGATCGCCATGGCCTCGCCGCCATTGGTGGGCAGCGTCCAGGCGATCACCTTGCGCAGATTGTCATAGACCGTGCGGCCCTCGCGGATCGCCGCCACGATCGAGGCGAAATCGTCATCGGCCAGCACCATCTGCGCCGCCTGCTTGGCGGCCTCGGTCCCCTTGTTGCCCATGGCGACGCCAACATCGGCGCGCTTCAGGGCCGGGGCGTCGTTGACGCCGTCGCCGGTCATCGCGACCACGGCGCCTTTCGCCTGCAGGGCCTCCACCAGCCGCAGCTTGTGCTCGGGGCTGACCCGGGCGAAGACCTGGCGCTCGTGGGCAAGCTTCGCGAAGGTCTCGGCATCGGCCGCATCCAGCTCGGCACCGGTCGCCGGCGGATGGGTGACGTCCATGCCCATGTCGCGGGCGATGGCCGCCGCCGTGACCGCATGATCGCCGGTGATCATCTTGACCTTGATGCCGGCGCTGCGTGCCGCCGCCAGCGCTTCCACCGCCGCCGGGCGCGGCGGATCGATCATGCCGACCAGGCCCAACAGCACCAGCCCCTGGCCGATCTCGCCCGCGGCCGGCATCCCGGCACCGGGGGTGAGCCTGCGGGCGGCGATGGCCAGCACCCGCCGGCCGCGCCCGGCGAGCGCCGCGACTTCGGCCTCCCAGGCCGGCCGATCGATCGGCCGGGTGCCGATCCCGGCATCGATGCCGATGGCTTCCACCTCGCACAGGCCGATCAGCACTTCGGGGGCGCCCTTCACGCAGAGCAGCGGCCCGGGATCGTCGGCGCCGGCATGCAGGCTCGCCATCCAGCGATGACGGCTGTCGAAGGGGATCAGCCCGATCCGCGGCCGCGCGGCCCGGGTCTGGTCGGGGTCGAGCCCGGCCTTGGCGGCCAGGCGCACCAGGGCCGCCTCCATCGGGTCGCCTTCGACCCGCCAGCGGCCCTCTTCATCGGCGAACAGCCGGGCGTCGTTGCAGAGCAGCCCGGCCAGGGCGAGATCGGCAAGCACGGCCGCCGCCGCGGTGGCGGGGTCCTCGCCGGCCTCGGTCGCAACCCGTCCCTCGGGATCGTAGCCATGGCCCTCGACCGCAAGCCGCCCCTCGGCCAGCACGCAGTCGCGCACCGTCATCTCGTTGGCGGTCAGCGTGCCGGTCTTGTCGGAACAGATCACCCCGATCGCGCCCAGGGTTTCGACGGCCGGCAGGCGGCGCACGATCGCGCGGCGCCGGGCCATGCGCTGCACGCCGATCGCCAGCGTGATGGTCATGACCGCGGGCAGGCCCTCGGGGATGGCCGACACCGCAAGCCCCACCACCGCCATGAAGGCATCGTCGAAGGCATAGCCGCGCAAGCCCACCGCCACCGCGAACACCAGGGCCGACATCGCCAGGATCACCGCCGACAGCCGGCGGCCGAACCCGGCCATCTGGCGGACCAGCGGGGTTTCCAGCGTCTCCACCGTCTCGATCATCCGGCCGATCCGGCCGATTTCGGTGGTGGATCCGGTGGCCACCACCAGCCCGCGTGCCTGGCCGGCCGTGGTCATGGTGCCGGAATAGGCCATGCAGACGCGGTCAGCCAGGGCGGCATCGGTCCGCGTGGGGGTGGTGGATTTGGCGACCGGCACCGATTCGCCGGTCAGCGCGCTTTCATCGATATGCAACCCGGCCGCATCCAGCAGGCGCAGATCGGCGGGCACCCGGTCGCCGGCCTCGATCAGCACCACATCGCCCGGCACCAGTTCGGCCGCATCGACCCCCACCCGCACGCCGCCGCGCAGCACCGCCGCCCGGGGGGCGATCATGTCGCGGATTGCCGCCAGCGCCTTTTCGGCCCGGCCTTCCTGAACGAAGCCGATCACGGCGTTGATCACCACCACGCCCAGGATCACTCCGGCATCGACGTAATGGCCGAGCAGGATGGAGATCGCGGCCGAGACCAGCAGGACATGGATCAGCACGTCGCGAAACTGGCCGGCGATTCGGCCGATCAGGCTGCGGCCGGCCTTGGCCTCCAGGCGGTTGGGCCCGAACGCGGCCAGGCGGCTGGCGGCCTCGTCGCCCGCCAGGCCGTCGGCCCGGGCGTTGAGGGCTGCCAGCGCCGCCTCCGGGGGCACCGCGTGCCAGGCGGTCTCGGCGATGGTCAGGGGGCCGGGGCTCTGTCTGGTCATGATCGCTGGGTCGTCCACGCAAATGAGGGGGGATGGGCGCGTCGCCTGAACGCCAGGATAGCATGATGCAGTGCAGCATCTCCCGCTTTGATCCAGGGCAAGTCGCCGCACTTGCCCGCATCGGGCGAAGCCGCCACACTCGACCCACAACCGGTCCATACTGGAGAACCGCCATGCGCCCGGGGCTCGTCGCCGGCCTTCTTGCAGGCCTCGTCACCGCCGCCTGCTCGCCCCATGATTTCGGCACCCGCTCCACCCTCGCGCGGGTGGAGCACCGCTATTATGTCGGCGACCAGCCTACCGCCGACGGTATGGGGCCGGTGGTGATGTCGCTGGAACCGACGGATCGCGACTGCGCCGAGGCGCGCCACTGGTCCTATCGCTATCCCGATGATCATTTCGCGGGCTATGGCTATGCGATCCGCGACGGCCGCGGCCGTGCCGCGAATTTCTGCCCGCCGCTCACCGCCATGCGGCCGCTGCCCCAGGCGGCACCCGAACTCTCGGGCCGGGAACTGCTGGCCCTGCATGCCGCCCGCGCCGCCCGCGCTGACGAGCGCATGCGGGAAGACCGCCTGTTCGAACTAGACGACCTGCTTGCCCGCGGCCGGATCGATGCCGATGACCATGCCCGCCGACGCGCCCAGCTGCTGAGCGGGGACTTCTGAGGCTTCGGCAACCCACCGCGCGGCAACAGATGATCGTGGCCCTCGCTTGCGATTGACAGGCAGGAGGCGTGCCCGTATAAGCCCGTGGTTATTCGGGTTTCGCCGGCAGGCGCGGCCCGCCCGGCGCGTGCGTGACCCGCATGAAACAGGCGCCGGTATCGGGGCCTCAGTGCCGGTCACAGCAGATATGGAGTTCCTACCGTGAAGCGGACTTATCAGCCGAGCAAGCTCGTTCGCAAGCGCCGTCATGGCTTCCGGTCGCGCATGGCGACCGTGGGCGGCCGCAAGGTGCTGGCCAACCGTCGTTCGCGCGGCCGCAAGCGCCTGAGCGCCTGACCGGACCGTCTTCGTCGGGCCGCGCACCCCGGACCGTTCGGTTCCGGCGGTGGCGCGGCCCCGATCGTTCGAGGGCCGGGTGGTGAAGGCGGGTGCAGCCGGGTTGAAGCGCCGCGGTGAGTTTCTTGCCGCTGCGCGCAGCGGGATGAAATGGGCGACGCCGGGTGTTGTGGTGCAGGCCCGTCCCTGGACGGCGGCCGAACGCGATGCCCGTGCCGCCGAACGGATTTCGGTCCGTGTCGGCTTCACCGCCAGCCGCAAGGTCGGCAATTCGGTGGCCCGTAACCGGGCTCGCCGGCGCCTGCGCGCAGCGGTCGATGCCTGCATCGCCGATGCGATGCCGGCGCATGACTATGTGCTGATCGCGCGCACCCAGACCGTCGACCGCGACTATGACCGCCTGCTGGCCGATCTTGCCGAAGCGCTGCGCAAGGCGCCGCGACCCAGGCGCCCCCGGCGCGGCGGAGAGGATGGCGGGAAGGCGCGGCCGGCCCCGGCCGCCGGGGCTGTGGTTTCCGCAGGCCCGGCGGGAGACGGCGACGCATGAGCGGCCATCTCCATCACGCCGGTTGCGGCTGTCCGGTCGTGCCGGCCGAAGGTCGGTCAGGCCCGGGCGATCGCGGTTCCCGCGCCACCGGTCGCAAGCCCCGGCAGGGCATCGTCAGTCGTGGCCTCGCCATGCTGATGATCGTCTTCGTCCGGGGCTATCAGCTTGTGATATCACCCTATCTGCCGCCGCGATGCCGGCATCTGCCGACCTGTTCGGCCTATGCGATCGAGGCGGTGCAGCTTCACGGACCCGTCCATGGCGCCTGGCTGGCGCTCCGGCGGATCCTGAGGTGTCATCCGTGGGGGACGTCGGGCTACGACCCGGTGCCGCCGCGCCCCGGATCCGGTGCTGAGCCAGGCGCCGGCAAATCAGGTGAGGCCGATGCCTGAACAGCGCAACCTGATGATCGCGATGGTCCTGATGATCGCGATCCTCTTCGGTTACTACCTCCTGGTCCCGCAGCCGAAGCCGCAGCAGCCTGCCGAAGCCGTGTCGACCGAAGCCCCGGCGACCGCCGGCGGCTCGGCGCCCTCGGCCCCCGGTGCGACGCCTGCGGCCCCCGCGCCGCTCGACCGCGAAGCGGCGCTGGCCCGTGATCCGCGGGTGAAGATCGATGCGCCGCGCGTGTCGGGCTCGATCAGCCTGGAAGGCGGCCGGATCGACGATGTCGCCCTGGTCGACTATCACGAGACGGTCGATCAGACCTCGCCGCGGATCGAACTGCTCTCGCCGCTCGGCACCAAGGCCGCCTATTACACCCAGACCGGCTGGGTCGCCTCGTCCAACGAGGTGAAGCTGCCGGGCGCGGAGACGGTCTGGACGCCGGCCGACGACCGGCCGCTGACGCCTGAACACCCGGTGACGCTGACCTGGGACAACGGCCAGGGGCTGGTGTTCGAGCGCCAGATCGCGATCGACGCCAACTATATGTTCACCGTCACCGACAAGGTGACGAACACCGGCGACGCGGCGGTCACGCTCTACCCCTATTCGCTGGTTTCGCGCAGCGGCACGCCCCAGACGCTCGGCTATTACATCCTGCATGAAGGTCCGCTCGGCGTCGTCGACGGCACCCTCAAGGAATACAAGTACAAGGACCTGGCCGAACAGCAGCAGCCGGTCTCGGCCAGCTCGACCGGCGGCTGGTTCGGCATCACCGACAAGTACTGGCTGGCGGCGGTGATCCCCGATCAGTCCGAGGCGGTGACCGCGCGCTTCGGCCATTCGGTGGTCGGCACCACGCCCAAATATCAGGTCGACTATCTGGGCAGCGCCCGCGAGGTCGCCCCGGGGGCGACGGCCAGCACCGTGTCGCGGGTTTTCGCCGGCGCCAAGGAACTGGACGTTCTGGATGGCTATGGCGATGCGCTCGGCATCAAGAACTTCGACCTGGCGATCGATTTCGGCTGGTTCTACTTCCTGACCAAGCCGATCTTCCTGGTCCTGCTCTGGATCGAGAGCATCGTCGGCAATCTCGGCATCTCCATCCTGATCCTGACGCTCTGCACCAAGGCGCTCTTCTTCCCGCTTGCCAACAAGTCCTATGTGGCGATGAGCAAGATGAAGAAGCTGCAGCCGGAACTGGTGAAGCTGCGCGAGCGCTACAAGGACGACAAGGTCCGTCTCAATCAGGAGATGATGGGCCTCTACAAGAAGCAGAAGGTCAATCCGGCCGCCGGCTGTCTGCCGATCCTGGTCCAGATCCCGGTCTTCTTCGCGCTCTACAAGGTGTTGTTCGTGACCATCGAGATGCGGCATAAGCCCTTCTTCGGCTGGATTCACGACCTCTCGGCACCCGACCCGCTCTACATCACCAACCTCTTCGGCCTGCTGCCCTATACCCCGCCGCACTTCCTGGCGATCGGCATCTGGCCGGTGCTCATGGCCTTCACCATGTTCCTTCAGCAGAAGCTGAACCCCGCGCCGGCCGATCCGACGCAGGCGAAGATCATGATGTTCCTGCCGGTGATGTTCCTGTTCCTGTTCGCGGGCTTCCCCGCCGGTCTGGTGATCTACTGGACCTGGAACAACCTGCTCTCGATCGGTCAGCAGTGGCTGATCATGCGGCGGATGGGCGTCAAGGTCTGACGACGTCCGCCATCACCCGAACCATCCGAGGAGTGCCGGAGATGAACGCCGGACCAGATCAGACGCGGGACGGCGGTCCCGACATCTCCCCGGAGACCGTTGCGACCACCCCGACCCCGGCCGCGGAAGCGGCCGGGGTTCCGGTTTCGGGGGGGGCTGCGTCCGAACCGGACGTGATCGATATCGCCACCGATGCGCTGGATCCCGACCTCGTGCAGGCCGGGCGGACCCTCCTGCTCGGGCCGGTCTCCTTCGTGATGGGCGCCGCCAGCCTGCGCGATCTGCCGCCCGACGACCTGCCCGAGATCGCCTTCGCCGGCCGGTCCAATGTCGGCAAGTCCAGCCTGATCAACGCGCTGACCGAACGCGGCAACCTGGCCCGCGTCTCGAACACCCCCGGCCGCACCCAGCAGCTCAACTTCTTCCGCTTTGCCGACCGGATGATGATGGTCGACATGCCCGGATATGGTTATGCCGAGGCGCCGAAGGCCATGGTCAAGGCCTGGCAGAAGATGGTGTTCTCGTATCTGCGCGGCCGCAGCAACCTTGCCCGGGTCTATGTGCTGATCGACGGCCGCCACGGCGTGAAGGAGAACGACCGCGAGGTGTTCAAGCTGCTCGACGATGCGGCGGTGAGCTATCAGGTGGTCGTGACCAAGGCCGACAAGGAAAAGGCGCCGGTGCTGGCGAAGCGGCTGCAGGCGATCGAGACCGAGCTGCGCCGCCATGTGGCGGCCTATCCTGAGGTCATCGTCACCAGCAGCCGCAAGATGCGCGGCATGGAGACGCTGCGCGCCGCGATCGCCCGGCTGCTGCTCGAAAACAATCAGGGCACCTGAGCCGCAGGCGGGCCTTGTGTGCCGAGCCGCCGGCGGGCCTTGTGCCGGGCCGCCGGCCGGCCTTGTGTATTTTGTCGTCATCCGGCGGTTTTCGCGCCGCCCGGTTCGGCGTATGGTCCCGGCTTGGAAAAGGCCGGCCCCTCAGGGCCCGGCCGTCACGAAGCTTGGGCCTGCCACCCGCAGTCTTTCAGGAGCGCCGCCGCATGAGCACCTCCAAGACCCCCAATTCGATCTCGGACACCAAGCACTGGCTGCGGACGGCCGCGACGATTTCGGACGCGCTGCCCTATCTGCGCCGCCATTCCGGCAGCACCTTCGTCATCAAATATGGCGGCCATGCCATGGGTGACGAGAGCCTGGCCGAAACCTTCGCGCGCGACATCGTGCTGCTGAAGCAGGTGGGCATCAACCCGGTGGTGGTCCATGGCGGCGGGCCGCAGATCGGCCAGATGCTGGAGCGGCTGAAGATCACCTCCAGCTTCGTCGACGGGCTGCGCGTCACCGACAAGGCGACGGTCGAGGTGGTCGAGATGGTGCTCGCCGGCTCGATCAACAAGCAGATCGTGGGCGCGATCAACGCCGCCGGCGGCACCGCCATCGGCATCTGCGGCAAGGACGGCAACCTGATCCGGGCCGAGAAGCTGCGCCGCACCAAGCGCGACCCCGACAGCAATATCGAGCGGATCCTGGATCTGGGCTTCGTGGGGGAGCCGACCGAGATCAACGACAAGGTCATCACCACCATCGCCCAGTCCGACATGATCCCGGTGATCGCGCCGGTGGGTGTGGGCGCCAAGGGTGAGACCTTCAACATCAATGCCGATACCGCGGCCGGCGCCATCGCCGCCGCCGTCCAGGCGCGCCGGCTGCTGATGCTGACCGACGTGCCGGGCGTGCTCGACAAGGAAGGCAATCTGATCTCGGATATGAGCGTGGCCGAGGCCCGCCGCTACATGGCCGACGGCACCATCACCGGCGGCATGATCCCGAAGGTCGAGACCTGCATCGCCGCGGTCGAGGGCTCGACCGAAGCGGCGGTGATCCTGGATGGCCGGGTCGCCCATGGCATGATGCTGGAGACCTTCACCCATCGCGGCATCGGCACGCTGATCCACGCCTGAGGGCCGATCGCGACGCTGGCTCCGGGGCTGGAAAAAGAAGGGGGGTGCCGACGGATCGGCGCCCCCCTTTGCCTTTTGCCCGCAGCGGGGCCTGCGACCGGTCAGGAGGCCTTGCGGACCTCGTCGAGGAAGGCATCCACCGCCTGACGCAGATGATGCGACTGGTCGGTCAGCATGGCCATGGCCGTGTTCACCTCGCCGGCCGCGGCGCGGCTGGTGCCGGATCCGGCCTGCAGCCCGTCCATCAGCTCCGACACGCGGTGATTGCCCTGGGCGGCATCGGCCACGGCACGGGCGATTTCGCGGGTGGTGGCAACCTGTTCTTCGACGGCGGCGGCCACCGAGGTGGAGATGGCGTCGATCTCGCCGATGCCGCTGGTGATGGCGCTGATCGCCTCCACGGCGTCACGCGTCGCCTGCTGGACCTGGGCGATCTGGCGGCCGATATCGTCGGTCGCCGTGGCCGTCTGGTTGGCCAGGGTCTTCACTTCGCCCGCGACCACCGCAAAGCCCTTGCCGGCCTCGCCGGCCCGTGCTGCCTCGATCGTGGCGTTGAGCGCCAGAAGATTGGTCTGCTGGGCGATGCTGCTGATCAGCGTGACCACCTCGTCGATGCGCTGGGTGGTCTCGGCCAGGGTGCGGACCACCGCATCGGTGCGCCTTGCATCCTCAACCGCGCGGGTCGCCATGCCGGCAGACTGTGCCACGCGGCTGCCGACCTCGGCGACAGAGGCCGCCAGTTCCTCGGTGGCGCTGGCCACGGCCTGGACGTTGCCGGCGGACTCGCGGGCGATATCCGCGGCCTTCGACGCGTCGTCGAGCGCCCGGACCGCCGTCTCGGCCATGCGGCGGCTGGCGGCATCGGCATCCTGGGCCGCCTGGCCCATGGCCGAGACCACCCGCCCCATCTGGCGATCGAAACTGCCGGCCAGCCCCTCGATCACCTGGGCGCGCTTCGACGCTTCGGCTTCGGCATAGGTTTCGAGCAGAAGTTCCAGATCCAGCCAGGCGACTTTCGACAGGGCCGAGGCGAAGGCGGCATCATTGCTGCGGCGCCGGTTGTGGCCGAACAGGCCGCCGCCGGTTCCGGCGGCGGACATGTCCTCGATGATGGCGCGCGAGACCGTCGAATGACAGATCGCGACCGCATAGCCCGGCACGCCATGGTCGTAGAAGGCCGAGGCGAGGTTGCGGGCCGAGGCGGCGAAGCCGTTGTCGATCTGGCCGCCGGCGGCCCGGCTCCAATGGGCCAGACGGATGGCGTGGACCTTCGGATCCTTCAGCGCCGCCTGAATTTCGGGCCAGGGCGCGAAACGCGCATGCAGCGCATCCAGCAGGGCGGGAAGCCGCTGCTGAACCCGTGCCCGGTATGCGGCCAGGGCGTTCAGATCGTCATCGGTCAGGTCAAAGGCCGCACAGCGGCGGCGCTGATCGGCATCAAGCGTCTGGAGGCTCATGGGGCCTGGTCCCGTCTCGCAACTTGAAGGTCTGCCCTATCGGCCGGTGCAGAGATCGTTCGACGCCGCAACATGGCAAGGTCGATGCACTTATGTCATGAGAAAACCGTCGACTGTGGCGATTTGCCCATGGCTCTCGGCAGGAGATCATGTCCTGATGATCTCAACCAATTCTTGGGGCCCGGGGAGTCGGTAGGTCTTGCAGGTGTTGACGTCTATTTAAGATCAGAAATCTTGCGAAGATATGAAGATCAGATTTTGGATCACCCCACCCTCAAAAAAATATAGAGGTGAATTTAATCATTTTTGTGAGGTGTTCTGTTCATGGAAGTCCGAGATGTCCACGGATGGCCGTCCGAACAGATAGCCTTGTCCGTATTGCACGCCGTTGGAGCGCAGGAAATTCGCCGTGGCTTCATTCTCGATCATTTCACCGACGGTGATGATGCCCAGGCTGTTGCACAATTGAATGATCGCGCGCAGGAACTTGCGGTCGTCATCGGTCTTCAGCGCGTTGCGCACATAGGATCCGTCGATCTTGACCAGATCGACCTTCAGCGACCGCAGATACTGGAACGAGGCCTGGCCTGATCCGAAATCGTCCAGGCAGACCCGGTGGCCGGCGCGGCGGAGATCCTGCAGGAAGGCGTTGGCGCGGCCCAGATCGTCGATCCGCGCGGTTTCCGTCACCTCGAACATCAGCCGGTCGCGCATGGGGCCCAGCGTCGCCAGCAGCTTGTTGAAGGCGATCACGAAGCTTTCGCTTTCGATCGACCGTGCCGACAGGTTGACGGCCAGCCGCAGCACCTGGCTGCGCTGCTCGGCCCGCTTGATCTTGTCGATCACCATCCGGCAGATGGCGAGGTCGAATTCCTCGATGAAGCCGGCCTGTTCGGCGAAGGTGATCACCTCGAACGGGCTTTCATCGACCCGTTTCAGCCGCAGCAGCGCCTCGTAATGCTCAACCTGACGAGAAGCCAGATCCACGATCGGCTGCAGCGCCACCCGGAAATCCCGCCGGCGGATGATGCCGCGATATTCCGAAATCCGTCGGGCGGTGTCGTCGACCATCTCGCCATGCTGGCGGCGCAGGCTGTTGATCCGGCCCGACAGCTTGCGTTCCTTCAGCTGTTCGGCCACGAAGCTGATCGCGCGTGCGACGTCGGTAGAGCCCAGCTCCGCACCGTCCAGCGGCATGGTCGCCATGCGCAGGCCCAGCACGTCGCCCTTGGGGTCCACGGTGCGGGCCAGCCTGCTCACCTGTTCGCGGAGCTTGGCGACATCGGTCTCGGCGCCGTGGATGACGCTGTAGGTGTCCTGGTCCAGCCGGGCGGCGCTGTCGCCCACCACCGAATTGGCGCGCAGCAGGCTGGTCAGATTGGCCATGAACTCGTCGGTCAGCGACCGGTCGAGCTGCTGACGCAGCAGGCCGAACCGTTCGAGATGCAGCAGGGTCATCTCGTAGTTGGAGCCGATATCATTGGCTTCCTGCTGGCGATGTTTGGCGATCTGGGCGAAGGACCGGGCCGAGATCAGGCCGGTCTCCACGTCGCGCGCCTCGGTCGACACGTCGGTCGCGACCATGTATTTGGGCAGCGACAGGGCCAGAAAATAATGGCCGCCCAGATCCGGCAGCCGATAGCCACTGACGATCGCCCGCCGGGTGACGGCGGAATGCGGGTTGGCCAGCCGCACCATCACCGCTTCGAAGCGGCCGGCGACGCCGGGGCGGTCCAGCACGGCGGTGATCATCCGCCGGTCGTCTTCCGCCACCAGCTCTTCCAGCGCCACGCCGATCAGCCGGTCCTGGTCGCGGCCCAGCAGGCCCGAGGTGGCGCCGGCCACGAAGCGGATGATCCGGGCCTCGTCCAGTTCGAGCAGGATATCGGCAGCCGTGAAGGCCAGCGCGACGAAACGGTCGCGTTCCTGCTTCAGACTGCGAATGGGCTCTGGCGTCTGCACGCTCTGCCGGGACATCGGACCCTTGTCTCGAAAACCTCGTCCCCCGATCTTCCGACAGGAACGTGGTCAAGTATATCTCCAACGTGCGTCAAGGAAGCCTTAACGTCGTATCCGGGATGTGCGGGCGGCGGGCCCGCGCAGGATCTCCTTCGCTTCGAGGAACCGCAGCCGATGACTCATACCCCATCCACACCCCCTGAGGACAGCCTGCTCGGGCCCGTCGCTCTGAAACCGGGCCTGGACTGGTCGGCGCTCGACCATGTCGATACCTGGATCTTCGATCTGGACAATACCCTTTATGCCGCCGGCTCGCGGCTGTTCGATCAGGTCCACCGCCGCATGACCGCCTTCATCATGGAGAGCTTTTCGCTCGACCGCGAGGCGGCGCTGACCCTTCAGCGCGATTATTTCCGCGCCCACGGCTCCACCCTGCGCGGGCTGATGCTCCGCCACGGCCTGGATCCGCATGATTATCTGAACTACGTCCACGACATCGACGTCTCGGTGCTGCCGCCGGCGCCCGAGCTTGGGGCGGCGATCGACCGGCTGCCGGGGCGCAAGCTGGTGTTCACCGCCGGCTCCACCGCCCATGCCGACCGCATCCTGACGCGCATGGGCATTGCCGACCGGTTCGAGGCGATCTTCGACATCGTCGCCGCCGATTTCGTGCCCAAACCCGCGCCCGAGGTCTACGACCTGTTCTGCAGCCGCTATGGCGTCGACGCCGCGACCGCGGTGCTGTTCGAAGACAGTGCCCGCAATCTGGCCCCGGCGGCGGCGCTGGGCATGCGCACGGTCTGGATCAATACCGGCGAGCCGTTCTCGCTGCTGGGATCGAAGGGCGACCATATCGACTGGGTGTCACCGGACCTGTCGCTCTGGCTGGAGGCCTATCTCGCGCATCTGGATACGGCAGGGCAGAACCGGAGCGCACGTTGACACCCGCCCCGCGCGGCCTAAACTGCGATCCGTGCGCGCCTGCGCGCCCCCCAACCTGTCCCGAGGGAGACGACATGACCGCGACCGCCGCACCCGCCACGGCAGAACTGGCCGCCGTGATCGAGGCCGCCTGGGAAAACCGCGCCGAGATCGGCATCGCCACCAAAGGCGAGGTCCGCGATGCGGTCGATGCCGCGCTCGAGGCGCTGGACGGCGGCCGTCTGCGCGTCGCCGAAAAGGCGCCCGACGGCAACTGGGTCGTGCATCAGTGGCTGAAGAAGGCGGTGCTGCTGTCCTTCCGCCTGAACGACATGGCGCCGATCCCGGGCGGGCCCGGCGGCAATGCGCCCTGGTTCGACAAGGTGCCGTCGAAGTTCGAGGGCTGGAACGACAATCGTTTTCGCGCCGCCGGCTTCCGTGCCGTGCCGAACTGCGTGGTGCGCCGTTCGGCCTATATCGCCCCCGGCGCCGTGCTGATGCCGAGCTTTGTCAACATCGGCGCCTATGTGGGCGAGGGCACCATGGTCGACACCTGGGCGACCGTCGGCTCCTGCGCCCAGATCGGCCGCAATGTCCATATCTCGGGCGGCGCCGGCATCGGCGGCGTGCTGGAGCCCCTGCAGGCGGGCCCGGTGATCATCGAAGACGGCGCCTTCATCGGTGCCCGCTCGGAAGTCGCCGAAGGCGTGATCGTGGGCGAGGGCGCGGTGCTCTCGATGGGCGTCTTCCTCGGCGCCTCGACCAAGATCGTCGATCGCGAGACCGGCCAGATCCATATCGGCAAGGTGCCGCCCTTCGCGGTGGTGGTGCCGGGTGCCCTGCCCGGCCGGCCGCTGCCCGACGGCACCCCCGGCCCCAGCCTCTATTGCGCCGTGATCGTGAAGACGGTCGACGCCCGCACCCGCGAGAAGACCGGCATCAACGAGCTGCTGCGCACCTGATCGCCGGCCGCGCCGCCCCTGATCTTCCAACCAGACCGGATCCCCGCCCCATGGCCGTCATCGACACCCTCGACCTCGCCCGCGACCTGATCCGCCGGCCGAGCGTGACCCCGGCCGATGCCGGCGCGCTCGACGTGCTCCAGGCGGCACTCGAGGGGTTGGGCTTCACCTGCCATCGGCTGCCCTTCGAACAGCCGGGCTGGGATCCGGTCGACAATCTCTATGCCAGCATCGGCGATCGCGACGGCGATCTGCCGGTGCTGGGCTATGCCGGCCATACCGATGTCGTGCCGGTGGGCGATGCCGCCGGCTGGACGGTCGATCCCTTCGGCGCCGAGGTGATCGACGGCCATCTCTACGGCCGCGGGGCCGTGGACATGAAGGGCTCGATCGCCGCCTTCGTGGCGGCGGTCTCGCGCTATATCGCAGGCGGCGGCAAGCCCCGGCTCGCGCTGGTCATCACCGGCGACGAGGAACGCGACGCCATCAACGGCACGGTCAAGATGCTGGGCTGGATGCGCGAGCGGGCCGAGCGCATGGATCACTGCCTGGTGGGCGAGCCGACCAACCCGATGCGGCTGGGCGAGATGATCAAGATCGGCCGGCGCGGCAGCGTCACCGGCCATCTGACCGTCTATGGCATGCAGGGCCATGTGGCCTATCCGCATCTGGCCGACAACCCGGTGCCGCGGCTGCTGAAGATGCTTTCAGATGTGGTGGAGCACGAGCTGGACCAGGGCACGCCCTATTTCCAGCCCTCCAGCCTGCAGGTCACCACCATCGATATCGCCAACCCGGCGACCAACGTCATTCCCGGGATCGCCAAGGCGAGCTTCAACATCCGCTTCAACGATCTGCACACCCCGGCCAGCCTCGAAGCCTGGCTGCGGCGCAGTTTCGATGCGGTCGGCGGGCGCTGGGAGATGGATTACCGCATCACCGGCGACGCCTTCGTCACCGAGCCCGGGCCGTTCTCGTCGCTGGTGGCCCATGCGGTCAAGGCCGAGACCGGGCTCGATCCGGATCTTTCCACCACCGGCGGCACCTCGGATGCCCGGTTCATCAAGGATTACTGCCCGGTCTGCGAGTTCGGCCTGATCGGCCAGACCATGCACAAGACCGACGAGCGGGTGCCGGTTGCGGCGCTGGAGGCGCTGTCGCGCATCTACGAGCGGGTGATCGCCGACTATATGGCGACGCCGCCCGCCCGGACCGGCACGAGCGGAGCGTGAGCGCCGGCGGCGGCGATCTGCTCCGCGGCATTCGCGGAGGCCTTGGCCTCGCCCGGTTCGACCGGCGGGCGCTGGAGCTGTTGCGGATCGACGTCGGCGGTTTCTGGCACTCGTTCATGGCTCTGCTGCTGGCGGTGCCCGGCTATCTGCTGCTCTACAGCCTGCCGGTGCCGGGCGAGGGGCTGACGCCTCCCTCGCCCGATGAAGAGGCCGCCGCCGACGTCATCGCGACCATGGCCGCCGGCACCGATCATTTCGGCCTGCTGGGCGATGTGCTGGTCGATCTGCTCGCCTGGGCGAGCTTTCCGCTCGTGCTGCTGATCCTGGCCCGGCGCACCGGTGTCGACCGGGGCTTCGTGCCCTATGTCGTCGCCCGCAACTGGCTGTCGATGGTTCAGGTCTATGTCATGGTGGCGGTGATCGCGACCGCCGGCGTGCTGCCGGCACCGCTGGCCGGCCTGCTCACCACCCTGGCGCTTGCGGCGCTGATCGGCATGGAATGGTTCATGACCCGGCTGACCCTCGGCCTCAATTCCGGGGCGGTGACCCTGATCGTGCTGATGGCGATCCTCTGGCCGATCCTGCTGGCCCGGCTGCTCTGACCGCGCTGGCCTTGTTCCGGGACCGGATGGTGAAACGGGCATTCCACTCGATATTGATACGCACTCGCATTCAGGCTAGGGTTCAGCCCTGAATGATTTCCGGTGCGGCTGCATTGACCCACGATCACGGCAAACTGGCGCTGTTCATGGCCCATCGCGCGGACCTGATCGACTATGCGACGTCGATCACGGGCGGCGATCGCGCGCGGGCCGAGGATGTCGTCCAGGATGCCTTCCTGCGCTTCGTGCCCGCAGGCCAGACCGATGCGGCGCTGGATCAGCCGCTGGGCTATCTGTACCGGATCGTGCGCAATCTGGCGCTGGACTGGAGCCGCCGGCGGGCGGTGGAGGTCCGCAACCAGGACGAAGGCGCCCCCTGGTGGATGCTGCCGGCCGTGCCGCGCACGCCCGAGGAAGAGGTCACCCATCGCCGCACGCTGGCGCGGATCGTGACGGTGCTGAACCGGCTGGAGCCCGATATCCGCATCGCGGTGGAGATGCACCGGTTCGGCGGCCATACGCTGGGCGAGATTGCCGCAAGGCTGGGGGTGTCGGTGCCGACCGCCCATCGGATGGTCCGCGGCGCCCTGATGCAGATCGCTGCGGCGATCGGGCCGGATGATGCCGGCCATGGCTGAGGACCCGGTGCTCGAAGCGGCATTCGACTGGCTGCTGCGCCTGCAGGACACCCCTGAGGATCCGGCGGTCCGGGCCGGCTGGCAGGCCTGGCGGCGGTCCGATCCGGCGCATGAGGCCGCCTGGGCGCGGGTCTGCGGGACCTGGCGCGATCTGGGCGAGGCGGGGCCTCTGCGGGTGACGCCTGTGCAGGCCGATACCCTGCCGCCGGTTGGCGATACCAGGCCGCAACCGCCGCGCCGGCCCATGCAGCGCCGGCCCATGCAGCGCCGGCCCATGCGGCACAGGGCCATGCGCCGCGGGGCCATGATGGCGGCGGCCGCCGCGGTCGTTGCGATGGTGGCGGTCGCGAGCGTCAGGCCGGGCGGCTTTGCCGGTCTCGGCGCCGATGCCGCGACCGGTGTGGCCGAGACCCGCCGGGTGGTGCTGGCCGATGGCAGCCGGGTGGAACTCGACGGCCGCACCGCGATCCGCAGCCGCTTCGACGACGGCCGGCGCGAGGTGACCCTGATCGATGGCGGCGCCTTCTTCGACGTGATGCCCGATCCCGCCCGGCCCTTCATCGTTTGGGCCGGCGATGTCGCGGTCACCGTCACCGGCACCGCCTTCGACGTGGCCGCCGATGGCGGCCGGGTGGTGGTGGAGGTGGCGAGCGGCACCGTCCGGGTGGCGCCGGCCAGGGGCCGGCGCGTGGAGCAGCTGGCGGCCGGCGACCGGCTGGCGGTCGATACCGCAAGCGGCGCCGTCACCCGGGGGCGGCTGGCGCCCGAGGATGTCGGTGCCTGGCGGGACGGCCGGCTGTTCGTCTCCGATGCCACGGTCGCCGAGGTGGTGGCGGAATTGCGGCGCCACCAGCCGGGCTGGATCCTGATCACCGATGCGGCACTCGGCGCCCGCCGGGTGACCGGGCTTTACGATCTGCGCGATCCGCAGCGGGCGCTGAAGGCGATGATGCGGCCGGTCGGCGGCGAGGTCCGCGCCTTCGGCCCGCTTCTGACGCTGGTCACCGCCGCGGGCTGAGAGGCCCGGTCATTTTTTCCTGAAAAGAAAAATCGAGCCGTCCGTTGTTGGGATGAGAACGCAAATGATCCGCATTTGCGTGAGATGATCTCCGACGAGGAAGGGTTCGACGGTATGCGGGATGGGGCAGGGCGGGTAACGATCGCCGCCGGGGTCGGCTTCGGGCTGATGACGGTGCTGGCGCCGGTCGGGCTGGTGGCCCTGACGGCCGGGGCGTCGGTGGCGGTGGCCGCCGGCATGGACCGGATCGCCTTCGACATCCCGGCCCGGCCGCTGGACGAGGCGCTGGCCGCCTTCGGCCGTCAGGCCGGGGTTCAGGTCAGCGGCGCGGCCGAGGTGGTCGCGGGGCGGCGGGGCGGCGCGGTGCAGGGGCAGTTCAGCGTCGACGAGGCGCTGGGCCGGCTGCTCGCCGGCACCGGCATCGGCTGGATCACCGAGGCGGACGGCACCGTGACCCTGCTGCCGGCCCCGCCATCCGACGGGACCACCCGGCTCGACCCGCTGACCGTCACCGGCAGCCGCCGGGCAGTTGAGACGGCGACCGGCCCCGTCGAGGGCTATCTCGCCACCCGCAGCTTCACCGCAACCAAGACCGATGCGTCGATCCTGGAGACCCCGCTCTCGGTGCAGGTGGTGCCGCGCGACGTGATCGAGGATCAGGGCTCGCTCAACCTCAAGGACGTTTACGAGAATGTGAGCGGCGTCCAGCAGGCGGGCAACACGCTGAACGCCCAGTCCGAAGTCCTGCCGATGATCCGCGGTTTCGAATCGCCCGGCCTGCTGCGCAACGGTCTGCGGGCGACATCGACCGGCGCGGTCGATCTGGTGAATGTGGAGCGGGTCGAGGTGCTGAAGGGGCCGGCCTCCATCCTCTATGGCGCGCTGGAGCCGGGCGGCGTGGTCAATGTCGTCACCAAGCGCCCGCAGGCCGAGGCGGCCTATGTTCTGGAGCAGCAGCTCGGCACCGACGAGCTGTTCCGCACCTCGGTCGACCTGACCGGGCCGGTGACCGCCGATCGCGACCTGCTCTACCGGCTGAACGCGGCTTATACCGATGCCGGCTCGTTCCGCGACGAGATGGAGGTCGACCGCTATGCCGTGGCCCCCAGCCTGCTCTGGCTGCCGGATGACGACACCGAGCTTCTGGTCGACCTTGCGGTGGTGCACGAGGAACAGCCCTATGACACCGGCATCCCGCTCGGCACCGACGGCCGGCCGCTGGTCGATCCGTCGACCTTTTTCGGCGATCCCGATCTCGACGGGCGGACCATCGACGACTACACCGCCGCCTATCAGCTGACCCACCGCCTCGACGACACCTGGACGCTGCGCAACCAGCTTCAGTTCCACCGCGCCGATGCGAAGAACGAGGCGCTCCGGCCGCGGGGCGTCGTGGACGATCCGGCCGGTGCCCAGCTGCGTTTTCGGTACCAGAACGAGGATCGGCGCGAAGACGAGATCCAGTTCGTGCTCGATGCCACGGCGGCGTTCCAGACCGGGACGGTCGATCACGAGGTTCTGCTGGGCGCCGAACTCATCCGCCAGGAGTCCGATTTCCGGCGGTACCGGGCCAACGCTCCCAATGTCCCGATCTCGAACAATCCGCAGGTCGATTATCAGCCGCCGAGCGACCAGCCCAAGGACCGGATTCAGGGCAAGACCGAGTGGGCGGGGTTCTACCTTCAGGACCAGGTCTCCCTGCTCGACGATGGCCGGCTGAAGCTGCTGCTCGGCGGTCGCTACGACGTCGTCCACCAGGAGAATGAGAGCGGCGGGGTTGCCGCACCCGATGTCGATGACGGCGCCTTCACCGGCCGTGCCGGGCTGCTCTACCGGCTGACGCCGCAATATTCCGTCTATGCCAGCGTGACCCAGTCCTTCCTGCCCCAGACGCCGGGAACACTCGATCAGTCCGGATCGCCCCTCGATCCCGAAGAGGGGCTGCAATACGAGGTCGGCGCCAAGGCGGCCTTCTTCGACGAGCAGCTTCTGGCGACGGTCTCGGTCTTCCAGATCGAGAAGGAGAATGTCGCGGTCTTCGACAACGCCTTCTACAACGCGACCGGCGGTTCGGCCTATATGGCGGATGTGCGCGAGCGCAGCCGCGGCATCGAATTCGATCTGACCGGCCAGCTGACCGACGGGCTGAAGGTGGTGGCCAATTATGCCTTCACCGAAACCGAGACCCTCTCCAATCCGGACGATCCCTCCGCGGTGGGCCAGCCGCTGGGCGGCGTGCCCCGCCACAAGGCGCGGCTGTGGATGAGCTATGACTTCCAGGAAGGCGACCGCGCGGGCGGGCTCGACCTCTATGGCTGGGGGCTCGGCGGCGGCGTGCGCTATACCGGCACCAGCACGGCCCAGTTCGACCCCAGCATTGAACTCGACGACTACATCGTGACCGATGCAGCGCTCTGGTATGCCTGGGGCGGCGGCCGGGTCGGGCTCAATGTCTACAACCTGTTCGACGAGGCGTATATCGTCCGCGCCAGCGACCGGTCGATCGCCCATCCGGGCCAGCCCTTCGCGGTGCTCGGCTCGCTGACGCTCAGGTTCTGAGCCGGTGCCGCCGATCGACCGCCCCGCCGGCCGTGCCCGCACCGGCCTCTTCAGCCGCAAGGGTCTGTTCCGGATCCATGCCTGGATCGGGCTGGTCCTCGGCTATCTGCTCTATGTGATCTGCCTCTCGGGCACGATGGCGGTCTTCGGCCATGAACTCGCCTGGCTGGGCGATCCGGCGAAGCGGGTCGCGGCCCCGGCGGCCGGCACGCCGCGGATGTCGTGGCAGGGGCTGTACGACCGGGTCGCCGCCGCCCATCCGGATCTCAGCATCCTGGGGCTCGCCATGGATCCGGACGCTCTGCGCCGGCCGGCCTGGGCGCTGGTGGCGGGGCGGGACGGCGATCTCCGCCGGGTGCCGGTCGATCCCTGGACGGGGGAGCCCGGCCCCCAGAAGGCCGGGCTGGACCTGCATCTCTGGCTCAGGGTTTTCCACAAGCAGCTCTATGTCGTGCCCGGCGTGACCGGGGTGCACGGGGCGCTGATCGTGGGGGCGCTGGCCCTGCCGCTGCTGGTGGCACTGGTCACGGGGGTCATCACCACCCGCCGCTGGTGGCAGGCGGCGGTGACCCTGCGCCCCGGCCGCAGCGCCCGGCTGTTCTGGTCGGATCTCCATCGTTTCGCGGGCGTGTGGTCGATGCTGATCGGCATCCTGATCTGTCTGACCGGGCTCTGGTATCTGGTCGAGACGGCGGCCGATACCGCCGGCACGGGCTTTACCGAAGGCCCGGCCCTCCCCAGGATCGCGGGGGCACAGGCGCAGGCGGCTCCGCCGGTCGATCTCGATCTGGCCGTGGCGCGTGCCGCAGAGACTTTTCCGGCGCTGGTGGTAACGACCATCCTTCCGCCCCGCCGGCCGGGCCATCCGCTGGTGCTGGCGGGAAGCGGGGATGGCGTGCTGCTGCGCGACGGTACCGAGGGCGTCGCCCTGGACCCCACGACCGGCGCCGTGCTCCAGATCCGCGATGCGGCGGGGCTGACCCTGCTTCAGCGCTGGGTGAACACCGCCGATCCGCTGCATTTCGGCACCTTCGGCGGCGTGGCGACCCGCATTCTGTGGCTGGTGGCGGGGCTGCTGGTCAGCGCCGGCATCCTGGCCGGGCTGATCGGGGCCTGGCTGCGGCTGGACCGCCGGCAGGCCGGAGGCCCCCCGGGCCGGGTGCGGATCGGCCGGGTGCGGATGGGCGCTCTTGCCACCATCCTGCCCTGTCTGGGGCTGCTTCTGGCCGCCATCCATGGCAGCTGGGTCTATGGCGTGGTGGCGGCCCGGCCGAAGCTGCTGCCGGGCGAGGTCGCCTCAATCGGGCTGGCCCCGGGAGAGATGGCCATCCTGGTCGTGATCCTGGCGGCGCTGGTGGCGCCGCTGCCGCTCTGGATCAGGCTGACCATCCGGCGGCAGGCGTCCGTCAAAAGTCCGGCAGGTGGGGCGGCGACGAAAATTGCATCACATCTTCACCATTAACTGTTCTTGGAAATTGTCCTGCGTATAGTCCCGGCCGTCTGGACAGTGAAGGCGGCGATCGATGCGCATCTCGTTGAGCTCAAAAATCATTCTCGCCAACGCCCTGATCCTTGGCGTCCTGGCGGTGGCGACGACGGTCATGATGCTGGGGGCGCGCGAACAACGCCGTCAGATGGAGGTCGCCACAGCCGCCGCCGGGCTGGCGGCGGGCGATGCGCATGATCTGGTCGCCACCGTCCAGCGGGTGAACATCGATATCGTTCAGATCCAGCAGTGGCTGACCGATGTCTCGGCCACCCGCGCCCAGGACGGCCTGGATGACGGTTTCACCGAGGCCGCGGATGCGCGGGCGCGGGCGACAAAGGGGCTGGCCGAAGCGCGACGGATCGCCACCCGCATCGGCGCGCGCGAGGTGGTCGCCGATATGGATCGGGTCGCTGCCGCCCTGCCGGGATTTTACGAGCTGGGCGTCGCGATGGCGCAGGCCTATGTCCGGGACGGGCCCGCCGCCGGCAACCGGATGATGGTTCATCTCGACAGCCAGACCGAAGAACTGTCCGCCGCCCTGACCGCGGTCGTCGACGGTGTGGAGGCGATCGCCAGCGATGCCCGCAGCCGGATGGAGACGGAGCTTGCCGCCGCCGGCGGCATCGCCGATCGCTCGGCCCGGACCGCGGTGATCCTGTTGATTGCCGGTGTCGCGATCGCCCTGCTGGTGATGGCGGTGCTTCACCGTCACATTTCGGTGCCGCTGGCCCGCATGACCGGGGTGCTGGGCCGGATCGGCGAGGGCGATCTGTCGGTCACCGTGCCCGCCGCCGGCCGCCGCAGCGACGAGATCGCCGATATGGCGCGGAACCTGGCCCTGCTGCACGAGCGCACGGCCGAGAACCAGCGCCTGCGCGACCAGCAGGCCGAAACCCGGCGGCGGGCCGACGAGGCGCGCCGGGCGGCGATGGCCCGGATGGCCGAGACGGTGGAACGGGAATCGCGCGTGGCCGTCGATCGGGTCGCCGGGGATGCCCGCACCATGGACGAGGCCGCACGGGCGATGGCGCTGTCGGCGCAGGGTGTCGGCAGCGATGCCGGCAATGTGGCGGCGGCGGCCGGCCAGGCGCTTGCCAATGCCCAGGCGGTGGCCAGCGCCACCGAGGAACTCAGCCTGTCGATCCGCGAGATCGCCGGTCAGGTCGACCACGCCATGTCGGTCAGCCGCGACGCGGTTCGCCATGGCGAGCATACCCGCCAGACCATCGACAGCCTGAGTGCGGCGGTCGGCCAGATCAGCGAGGTGGCGGGGCTGATCCGCGACATCGCCGAGCAGACCAATCTTCTGGCGCTGAATGCGACGATCGAGGCCGCCCGTGCCGGCGAGGCCGGCAAGGGGTTCGCGGTGGTGGCGAGCGAGGTGAAGGGGCTGGCCAGCCAGACCAGCCGGTCGACCGAGGTGATCACCGCCAAGATCGCCGAGATCCAGGCGGTGACCGGCACGGCGGTGGAGGCGGTGGCCGCGATCGCCCGGGCCATCGGCGAGATGGACCATGTCTCGGCGACGATTGCAGCCGCGGTCGAGCAGCAGACGGCGGCGACCGAGGAAATCGCCCGCAATGTCGACCAGACGGCGACCGCCAATCGCGAGGTCGCCCGGCGCATCACCACCGTCTCGTCCGAGGCGGAGGCATCGGGCCGCAAGGCCCTGACGGTGCAGGAGGTGTCGGCAGAGGTCGCCCGCGGCGTGCGCGATCTGCGCGAAGCCCTGGTGCGGGCGGTACGCACCGCCACCGACGAGGCCGAGGGTGGTGCATCCCCGGAAAGCAGCTCCGGCCGGGGCTGACCCGGTCTGCCCAGATCAGTCGGGCCAGGATCAGTCGCCGTCGACCTCGTCCGGATCGTTGCC
This sequence comes from Tistrella mobilis, assembly GCF_039634785.1. Lineage (NCBI taxonomy): Bacteria > Pseudomonadati > Pseudomonadota > Alphaproteobacteria > Geminicoccales > Geminicoccaceae > Tistrella > Tistrella mobilis. The sequence goes on from NZ_JBBIAB010000011.1 coordinate 127,370, forward strand.
CGCCGCTTCGGCGTCCACGGGGCGGGCGCGGCGGCGGCTCGCCATCTCGGCCCAAAGCTCCGGCGGCGGATAGGCGACCAGGTCCAGGCACAGCCCCTGGGGCGGTGCGGTCTGGCCGGCGGCGGCGCGTTTGCGGGCCTGAAGCGCCCTTGTGACGTCGTCGGGCGTCCAGCGGCCCCGGCCGACCATGGCGAGCGTGCCGACCATGATCCGCACCTGGTTGTGCAGGAAGGCCTGGGCGCGGGTGCGGATCAGCACCTCGTCGCCCGCGCGCCGGATGGTCAGCTCGTCGAGCGTGCGCATCGGCGATTTCGCCTGGCAGTCGGTAGATCGGAAGCTGGAGAAATCGTGATGGCCCAGCAGCCGGGCGGCGGCGGCGGTCATCGCCTCCAGATCCAGCGGCCAGGGCACATGCCACAGCCGGTTGCGGTCCAGTGCCGGCTGTGCCCGGCGGTTCAGGATCCGATAGGTATAGCCACGGCCGATGGCGGTGAAACGGGCGTCGAAACTGTCCGGCACCGCTTCGGCATCCACCACCGCCACCGCTTCCGGCTTCAGAAAGTGGTTGATCGCCGACATGGTGGTGAAGGGGCTGTCGGCGCGGGGCAGATCCACATGCACCACCTGGGCCGAGGCATGGACGCCGGCATCGGTGCGCCCCGCCGCGCGGAGCGTGCAGGGGCTGCCGGTATAGGCTTCGATCGCCTCTTCCAGCACCTGCTGGACCGAGGGCAGCCCGTCCTGGCGCTGCCAGCCGACATAGCCGGTGCCGTCATATTCGACGGTGAACTTCCAGCGCTGCATCCGCGGCGGCTGCATCAGCCGAGCCGGGCGCCGGGGGCAAGCGCCGGAAAGCCGCGGGCCAGATCATCCAGGGTCATGGGCTTGCGGCCGGCGCGCTGGGCCCGGATCAGCCTCAGCGCCCGACCGTCGCCGCAGGCGACCGACCGGCCGTCGGCCAGCAGCGTGCCGGCCATCGTGCCGGCCGGCACCGCGGTGGCAGAGGGGGCCGCCTCGATCAGCCGCAGGCTTTCGCCCTCCAGCTCGAAGAAGGCGCCGGGCCAGGGGGTGAAGGCGCGCACCAGCCGGTCGATCCGTGCGGCATCGGCCGTCCAGTCGATCCGGCCTTCGGCCTTTTCCAGCTTTTTCGCATAGGTCACGCCGGTTTCCGGCTGCGGTTCAGCGGTGATGCTGCCGTCCAGAACCCCCGGCAGGGTGCGGGCCAGCAGGGCCGCGCCGTCGGCCGCCAGCCGGTCGTGCAGCTCCTGCGCCGTCATCCGCGGGCCGATCGGCACCCGGCAGGTGGCGAGCATCGGCCCGGTATCCAGCCCGGCTTCCATCTGCATGATGGTGACGCCGGTTTCCGCATCGCCTTCCAGCAGCGCGCGGTGAATGGGCGCGGCACCGCGCCAGCGCGGCAGCAGAGAGGCATGGACGTTGATGCAGCCATGGGCCGGCGCATCCAGCACCGGCCGGGGCAGGATCAGCCCATAGGCTGCGACCACTGCGACATCGGCGTCAAGATCGGCGAAAGCCGCGCGGTCGGCCGGATCGCGCAGCGTCGCCGGCGTGCGCACGGGGATGCCCAGCGCTTCCGCCCGGGCCGCCACGGGGGTGGGCTGCAGCTTCTGGCCGCGCCCGGCCGGCCGGGCCGGCTGGGTATAGACGCAGATCACCTCATGCCCGGCGGCAACCAGGGCATCGAGCGAGGGGACGGCGAAATCGGGCGTGCCCATGAAAACGACGCGCGCCCGGTGCGGGGCGCGGGCGGGGGTGTCGGTGCTCATCGGGCGCGCGGATCCGGTTCGGTTCTGTGGAAGAGGGGACGTTCAGACTGCGGCGGTGATCGGCGCCTTCTCGGGCTTGTCGTTGCCCAGGCGGCGGGCCTTGACCAGCTTGCGCAGGATCATGTTGCGCTTGATCGACGACAGATGGTCGACGAACAGCACCCCGTCCAGATGGTCGATCTCGTGCTGGACGCAGACCGCCAGCAGGCCGTCATCCTCGATTTCCTGCACGGCGCCGTCGCGGTCCAGATAGCGCACCCGCACGGCGGCCGGCCGCACCACATCGGCGTAATGGCTGGGCAGCGACAGGCAGCCCTCTTCATAGGTCTTGTCCTCGTCCGAGACCCAGACGATTTCAGGATTGGCCATGAAGAGCGGCGTCGGCTCCTTGCCTTCGCGGCCCCAGCAGACGTCGATCACGATCACCCGCTGCAGCACGCCCACCTGCGGCGCCGCGAGCCCGATCCCCTCGGCGGCATACATGGTCTCGAGCATGTCGTCCATCAGCCGGCGCACGTCGTCGTCGACGCGCGCGACCGGGGTCGCGGTCTTGGTCAGGCGCGGATCGGGCGCGGTGAGGATGGGCATGATGGCCATGAGAGGTCACGACTCCAATTCTGTTCAAGGGTTAGGTATTACGGCGACATCGCGGGGTCAAGATCGCCCGGCGCCGGCCAGCCCTGCATCGGGGTGCGCGCGGGGGCCCGGCCCGCTTGTACCGGGGCCCGTGCCGGCGCATGATCCCGCCCCCGGCGACCCGTCCGGGCCCTGTTTCATCCGGGAGACGACCCGCAGATGCCTGATTTCGCCAGCCTCGACCCCGTTCCGCTCGCCATCGCAGCCCTGTTGCTGGTGGTGCTGGTCGCCGGCGGCTGGGTTGCGGCGGCGGCCGCCCGCCGGGCCCGTGCGGCCGAGGATGCCGCCCTCGACCAGGCGGAGATCCTGGAACGGCTGGCGGGGGATCTGGCCCGTGCCCAGGCCCAGCAGGCGGGGCGGATGGAGCAGGTGGTGGCGGCCCTTGCCGCCCAGCAGGCGCAGGTGGATGCCCGGCTTCAGACCCAGGAGCGGATGATCGCCGAGACGGTGGATGCCCGCCTGACCACGCTTTCGGCCCGGCTGGAGCATCGCTTCGATCTGGAAGGCACCCGTGCCGCCCAGGCGACGGCGGATCTGCGCGCCCGGCTGGCGGTGATCGATCAGGCCCAGCGCAACATTGCCGATCTGGGGCAGAAGGTGGTCGGGCTGCAGGACATCCTGGCCAACAAACAGGCCCGCGGCGCCTTCGGCGAGGTCCAGCTTGCCGATCTGGTCGGCCAGATGCTGCCGCCCGGCGCCTATGCGATGCAGGCGACACTGTCAAACGGCCGCCGCGCCGACTGCCTGATCCATCTGCCGCATCCGCCGGGGCCGATCGTCGTCGATGCCAAATTTCCGCTGGAAAGCTTCCATCTGCTCCGCCAGGCCGACAGCGATGCCCGGCGGACCGAGGCGGCGCGCGCCTTCCGCACGGCGGTCATGGCCCATGTGAAGGCGATTTCGGACCGCTATCTGATCCCGGGCGAAACCGCCGACGGCGCGGTGATGTTCCTGCCGTCGGAAGCGGTTTATGCCGAACTGCACGGCAATTTTCAGGACGTGGTGGAAAAGGCCTTCCGCGCCCGGGTCTGGATCGTTTCTCCCACCACGCTGATGGCGACGCTGACCACCATCCGGGCGGTGCTCAAGGATGTGCGGGTGCGCGAGCAGGCGGCCGAGATCCGTGCCCAGGTCACCGCCCTGCTCGACGATCTCGCCCGGCTCGACGACCGGGCGGCGAAGCTGGTCCGCCATTTCGAACAGGCGGCAGAGGATCTGCGCGGCGTCCGCCTGTCGGCCGACCGGGCCGCCCGCCGGGCGGAGCGCATCGACGCCCTGCAGCTGGGCGACCGGGGCACGGAGGACGAGGTCGGCTGAGGGTGCGCCGTTCTGTTGCAACATGTTGCAACAGAAGACGAATCGGGAAGACGGACGCCGCTTGCCATGCTGGGCGATGCCGAAGGTGCCGACGGGGCGCCTTCCATCCCAGGAGCAAGAGGCCGATGGCCATCTTCACCTATCAGACCGTCGCCGCGATGCAGCAGCCGCCTGTGGGGGCCCTGCCGAGCCCGGGCGACGTGGCGATCGTCGCCGGCTACCACATCTACGACGATGATGGCGGCGGCACCTTCCGTCTTGAAGTCCCGACCGGCCCGTATGCCGACAGGATCGACGAGGGCATGGTCTTCGACTGCGTCAACTCCGACACCGATACCCGGATCGGGGTCTGGCGCCGGATCGATCAGGGGCCGGTGCGGACGGCCTGGTACGGCATCGGCAATGTCAGGGCGAATGGCGCCACGACGGTGACGGTTTCCCAAACGGCGGCGCAGATCGAGCGGGCGATCAATGCCGCGGGATTCGGTGGTGTCGTCGTCTTCAGCGGAACGATCACGCTGGACCGTACCGTCCACATCCCGACAACCACTCAGCTGAAGGGGGAAGGCGAGGGCTGGGACCGGCCGCTGATCAAGGCGGGGGAGAATCTCAAGGTCATGTTCACCCGCGCGTCATCCACGCGCATCTGGGTCACGGGCATCAGTTTCGAAGGCTGGATCGACGGCAACGCAGCCCTGCCGGCGGGAATCTCGACATCGGTGAACGGCTATGGGGCGCGGACCATCGGCTTCGTGCTCTGCAACACCACCAACCGGGCCGACCTGGACAGTGAGTTCGCCTTCTGTCGCTTCTACAACATGCGCATGGGCATTGTCGGCTTCGGCCGCAACTTCCTTGTGACCCGGACCCATTTCAGTTCGTGCCGCTATGGGATCGTGATCCATCCAGCGGCGGTGTCGACGACCACCGATGTCACGATCCGTGGGTTCAATTTCATCGCCAACCGTTTCCACGGATGTGGCGGTCCCCGGCAGCAGGCTGACGTGGTGCTGACATCCTCCGTGACCGCCCAGGACACGGGGCTCGGCCCGTTCGAGGTTGGTGACATCGTGGTCTATCGGGCAGGAACTGCTCCGACCGGCCTCAAGGACAACGTGCTCTATGTTGTCGGTGCGGACGGTGTTCTCTATGACCGGGCGTCGCCAAACATGTACATCATACAAGAAGAGAGCGAGGAGAACGAGGAAGAGAGCGATGAAACGCCGGAGCCGATTGATCCGCAGGCGATTACTCCTGAAGCCTGGGGCGCAGTTGCTCAGACGTTTCAGACGGTGAGTGGTGGCGGCCTCTTCGACCGTTCGTCGACCTGCATCATGGTTGCAGGGCTGTCCGACGCCCTGAAGGGCGGGCTGATCGCCGACTGCTATGCCGATGATTGCCGCCGCTTCTATCACGGCCCGATGGGCGATATGCGGATCACCGGCGTGACAGGTTATCGGGGCTATGAAACGCTGGTCGAAACGGTGCCCGAAGGTACACCCACGGCGAGCAAGGCGATCAATGGTGCGATCACCAACTGCCAGTGGACCTGTGATCTGGCCAGCCCGACCACCTATCGGCATGGTCCCGCCATTCTGATCCATGGTTCGGGCGTCCAGGTCTCGAACAACCTCATCGCCAACTCTGTGGAGCATGGGCTTTATGTCCGGGCGGACGACTGCCAGGTGACTGGCAATATCGTGCGGCGTTCGGGAACTGCTGCGGCTCCCTTCCCCGGCATCCGGGTGACAGGCACCGGCTGTCTGATCGATGGCAATCTCATTGATGGCTATGAAGGGGCCCCGGGGCTCGACCTGCCGTCGCCGACGACCAGCATGGTGGGCACGAACCGGATTGCCGCCTATCCAGCGGGCACTACCTGAACCCATCCGACCGATCGATGACATTCCCATTACGGTTGCACATGATAATTATGATTCTTTTATGAGTTGAATGAGTCCGTCTCCCATGAAACCATGAAGTCGACCGGATGGATGGGGTCCTCCGGTCTCTCAACCAAGGGAGACGTGTCATGCAGAACCGTAAGAAGAACGCCGACTATCTCGGCAGCCTGCTGGGCTGATCCAGCGGCCTTCTCATCCGTTGATTGACGGATGCGGGGTGGCGTGGTGCGCGCACGCAGCGTGTCGCACCACGCCACTTGATGAAGACTTGCATGTCATGTGATCAGGCAAGAGGTGGGCAATGGACCGGATCATCATCGACCCGACCGCGATGCGGCAGTTCGGCGACCCGGAGGGCGCCACCTTCGTTTTCGTCACCAACCGGTCGGCAGCCGATCGTTTCGAGGTCCGGCTGGGGCGGGGTGGCGGTGGCTATGCCGGTGACATGACGCTGTTCTACGAGAAGGGGCAGTCCTTCTCCGAGCTTCTGGACCAGATGCCCGAGACGGCGCATATCCTGGTCATCTCTCCCGACGTCTATTACAAGTCGCCGCCGGCCGGCACGATCGGTGCCCGGCGCAAGCTTCTGGCGCTGGCCTGCAATTCGACGCCGACCGACATGGACAAGCTGGCCCACGGCATCCGGATGATCGAGGCGACCGACCCGGCCGCCCAGCAGGAGCTGGTCGATCGGTTCTTCGCGACGGCCGAGCAGTCGGCCTTCATGGAGATCGTCGATCCGCGCTACGGCACCCGCGCCCGCTTCGACCACATGTCGGACAAGTATGTCTGGAACGAACAGGCCGGCTTCCTCGGCTGGGGAGAGCAGCAGCTGGCGCCGTCGGGCGAAGTCAGCGCCCTGCCGCTCGACGTCTATGATTACAGCGCCGATCTCTCGCTCGGCATCGACGGGCAGATGGTGATCGAGGGCTATCCGATCCTGCACAACGGCGCCCCCAGCTATCATCCGGCCGATCAGGCGCGGATCCACAGCCGGCTGGCGGCCATGCAGCGCGGGCCGATGCTCGCCACCATCGAACGCGGCCATATCGTCCGGCTCGAAGCCCTGGCGCCCGAAGCGACGCCGGCGGTGGAGATGCTGGAGCGGATGTTCGATGTCGACAGCCGCTACCGGATCATGTGGGAGTTCGGCTTCGCGGTGAACTGCACGCTGGAACTGTATGACGCCAACACCGCGATCAACGAACTCTATGGCGGTCAGACCGGCACCATTCATATCGGCCTGGGGCTGACACCGCACACCCAGTATCATCTGGACATCGTCTGCCCGGCGACCACGATTCTGGGCGATCGCGGCCAGCATATCTTCGGGCCGCGTGCGGAAGAGATCATCGCAGGCACCGCCGCCACCGGCCGCGCGGGGTCTCTGGTCCGCATCCGCAGCGCCGCCTGCGGCTGCGTCGCCGCCTGACCGGCGACGCCTGCGGCGTCACCTGCCGCGGAGCATGTCTTCTATCGCCAGCATGGCCGCATGCGCGCCGTCTTCGGCGCGCAGCCTGCGGCCGATCCGGCGGGCGGTGTCGGTCAGCGGGCCGTGGCGGAGCGCGCGGCGGATCGTGCGGCCAAGCCGGTCGCCGGTGCCCAGCCCCCCCGCCGCCAGCTGGCGCAGCCCGGGCCCGCGCAGGCCATAGCCGCCGTCCACGGCCCGGGCCGCCCAGAAGGGCTGATCGGCGCCCCAGGGGCAGATCACCGCGGCGCGGCCGGCCATCAGCCCGCTCGCCAGCGTGCCCACCCCGCCGTGATGAACCACCAGATCGACATGCGGGAAGACCCGGGCATGGGGCATGCGGTCCAGCACCAGCACCCGGTCGCCGGCCAGGCGGTCCAGCGCCCGGCCGTCGATCCCGCCCCAGCCGGTGGTGACCAGCGCCGCCACGTCGGCGCGCTCGATCGCGCGGGCCAGAGAGCGTGCGACGCCGTTGCCGTCCACCCCGCTCATGCTGCCGAACCCGATATGGATCAGCGGCCGCCTGCGGGCGGTTGCGCGGGTGGCGAAGGCCGCCGCCTCGATCGGCAGGCCGGTATCGGCCGCCGCATCGTTTTCCGCACGCCAGAAGCCGGTGGTTGCGACCTCGGGCCCCCAGTCGTCGATGCGCGGCAGCAGGGCCGCGGAAAAGGCGTTGAGCACCAGCCGGGCCGCGGGCGGCGGTGCCTTGCGCCTGGGGGGCAGGCCCAGGCTTTCCGCCCGCCAGCGATCGGTGCGGCCGGCCAGCGGCCGGGCGAGCAGGGGGGTGAGGCAATAGCTGGCCCGGTTCGCCCAGGGGCCCATGTCGCGGGCGAACAGGGCGGCATTGGGCACCACGGCGGTGGGGGCGATGCAGGGCAGCAGCGCCACCTGCGCCCAGGGCACTTGCAGCGTCTGGGCCAGATCGGCGGCGCCGGTATATTTCGGATGGGCGATGATCGCGTCGGGCCGGAAGCTACGTCCGCGGGCGGTGGTCTCGAACAGCGCGTCGACAACGCGGGTCAGCGTGCCCGCCCGGGTCAGCCGGTCGATCAGCCCGGGCAGGCCGGCGGCATGGGCTTGCCCCTGCCGGGCCATGTCGCGGAAATCGATGGCGAGTTTCAGATGCTGCGCGCCGCTTTCGGCGACCATCTCCGCATCGCCTGCGGGGGCGGCCAGCCCCACCTCGTGACCGCGTGCCACCAGCCGCGCCGCCAGATTGACGAAGGGGCGGACATCCCCCTCGGTTCCGGCGGTGAGCAGCAGCAGGCGGGCCATCGGCGCGGGCGTTCCCTCAGACCGGCCGGCGCGCCTTGAGCGCCGCCTGAATGGTGCCGTCATCCATATAGTCGAGCGCGCCGCCCACCGGCATGCCATGGGCCAGGCGGGTGATGTTGGCCTCGGGCGCCGCCTCCGCCAGCCGGTCGGCGATGTAATGGGCGGTGGTCTGGCCGTCGACGGTGGCGGGCAGGGCCATCACCACCTCGGTGATGCCGCCCTCCGCCACCCGGGCGGCCAGCCTTGGGATGCCCAGCTCGTCCGGGCCGATGCCGTCGAGGGCCGAGAGCGTGCCGCCCAGCACGTGATACCGGCCCCGGAAGGCGCCGGCCCGCTCCATCGCCCACAGATCCGCCACCTGTTCCACCACGCAGAGCTGGGCCGGGTCGCGCCGCTCGTCCGCGCAGACCCCGCAGGGGTCGCGGGCATCCAGATTGCCGCAGATCGTGCAGCTTTTGACCTCGGCCGCCGCCTTGGCCAGCGCATCGGCCAGCGGCATCATCAGCGCCTCGCGCCGCCTCAACAGGGTCAGTGCCGCGCGCCTGGCCGAGCGCGGGCCCAGCCCCGGCAGGCGGGCGAGCAGGGTCACGAGCTTCTCGATCTCGGGTGCGGCCATGGGGTCTCGTGGGTCCGGAGCGGGGCGTATCGGGGTGGGGCGGGTCGCGTCGGGGCGGGCGGATGCCGACTATAGGTCAGTCTTCCGCCGCTTCCTAGGCCCGCGGCCGTGCGGCGGCACTGGACGCCCGGGGCGGAGGATTGCAGGATCGGGGCCATGACCCGTCGACCGCCCTATCAGGAAGCCCTGCGCCGGATCGGCTATCCCGGCCGTCTGGCGGGTTTCGATCCGCATCCGGCCGGCACGCCGCCGCTTGGCCTCGACCGGGCGGAGAGCGATATCGACCTGCTGTGCCATGCCCCCGATCCCGAAGCGCTGGCGGCGGTGGCCTGGGCCGATTTCCGCCACCTGCCCGGCTTTTCGGTGCATCGCTGGTGTGGCGACGGCCGGCCGGTGGTGGTGCGCTTCGTCTCGGCCGGCTGGCCGGTCGAAATCTTCGGCAGCCCGCTGCCGGTGGCGGAACAGCCGGGCTGGCGCCATTTCGAGGCGGAGCGCCGGCTGCTCGCCCTCGGCGGGCCGGGTTTGCGGCGGCAGGTGATCGGCGCGCGCGACCGCGGCCTCAAGACCGAGCCCGCCTTCGCGGCGGTGCTCGGTCTGGATGGCGACCCTTATGCGGCGATGCTGGCTGTGGCGGATCTGGACGATGACGGGCTCCGCCGCCTGCTCCGGCGGGCGAAGGTCAGCGTCTGAGCCGGGCTCAGCCCTCGCGCGCGGCCTCGAACAGGAACCAGGCGCGCTGCTCGGCAAGATCGGTCCACTCGTCCAGGATGCCGGAGGTGGCGTTGTCCTTCGCCTCCTCGACGATCTCCTTGGCCTCGCGCAGCTGCTTCACCAGGGCCAGATTGTCCTCGCGCAGCTCCGCCAGCATGTCGCGGGCCGACACGAACTCGGCGTCGTTGTCCTTGATCGACTGCAACTTCGAGATGTGGCCGATCGAGCGCAGCGTGGTATGGCCGATCTTGCGGACCCGTTCGGCGATCTGGTCGGTGGTGCCCAGGATCTGGGTCGCCTGCTCGTCGAGCAGCAGGTGATAGTCCCGGAAATGCGGGCCCGACACGTGCCAGTGGAAATTCTTGGTCTTGAGGTAGAGCGCGAAGCTGTCGGCCAGAATGGCGTTCAGCACCTCGGCCACTCCGCGGGCATTCTTGCCGCCGAGATCGGACGGGGTGGCGAGGTCGGCGGCGGGCGTTTTCTTCGGCATGATGCTCGGGCTCCGTGTTCCGGGTCTGGAGGGGAAATCCGCCGGGACATGGGCCGGTTCCGGCCTGTCCCGCCCCTGACATGTCGGGCGGCCACGGCTGCCGTACAAGCCCGGAGGATGGATGGCTGGGCGGCATGAATGTCATGACACCCGGCCGGGCACCCGTGCTGGGCGTGACCATCGCATGACGCGAATGCATAATATTTATGTTTTGATTCGAGATTGAAGTTTGAACGCGCAGGTCTGATCCTGCTCCTCCCCGAGGGGGCTCTGACGGAGGAGGCAGGCCTGTGACTTCAGATCGCGTCGCTGACCGCGTCGTTCCGGCCGGACAAGGGGGGCGCCGTCATGTTCTGGCCCGGACATGGCCCGTGGGGCTTGCCCTCATGCCGGTGGGGCTGCTGTTCGGGGTTCTGGCCGGTGCACAGGGCTGGGCTGCGTCGGAGATCCTGGCGGTGAGCCTGATCGGGTTTACGGGGAGCGGACAGTTCATCTGGCTGCGGATCGCCGGCGAGGGCGGCGGGCCGGTTGCGGCCTTTGCCGTCATCCTGCTGATCAATCTGCGGTATCTGCCGATGATCCTGACGGTGTCGGCGCCGTTTCGCGGTCAGGGGCCGCTCAAGGGCCTGGCGGCGCATATGGTCTCGGACGAATCCTATGCCGTGGAAGGGCCCGGCGACGACCGCCCGGCGCGGTGGGCGATCCGGGCCGGCATTTTCCTGACCTGGGCAGCCTCGACCACCGCAGGCGGGTTGCTGCTGCCGGTGATCGCCGGCAGCCGGGCGGCCGAAACCCTGGCTCTGCTCGCCTTCTTTCCGGCCAGCCTGCTGCTGTTCACCCTGTCGGTTCTGCGCCTTGAAGCGGCCGCACGCACGGCCACCGGCCGGCTGGCGACCCGCATGGTGACGACGATCGCGGCCGCGGCGGCGCTGGTGCTCGTGCTCTATCTGGTGCTCGGCCCGCAATGGTTCTGGCTGCCGGGCATTCTGGCCGCCGCGGTTCTGGTCGACCGGTTCGCCTTTCCAACGACGGCCAGTCCGAACGACGGATCGGGAGGCGCGTGATGACCGACGGATCAGAGCTTGTGCAGATGTGGGGGGTGCCGCTTACCGGCATGATCCTGCTTGGCCTGGTGTCGGTGCTGGTGCGGGTGCTGCCTGCCTATCTGCCGTTGCCGACATCGCCGGCGACGCGGCGGCGGATCGAGGTGGTGCTGCCGGTCGCCGTTTTCGTGAACCTTGCCGTCTATTGTGCAGCCGGAGAGATCGGCACGGCGGCATGGCCGGCGATTGCCGGTTTTGCCGCCCTGGCCGCGCTGTTTCCGCTGCGTCGGCGCCTTCCCTTTATCGTGCTGGTTCTGATTCCGAGCGGGGTTTATGTGGTGGTGCTGCGCCTGGCGGAGGGGTGACCGGCCCTATCCGCCCACCGGGCCGCAGACCTCGATCAGCAGGCCGTCGGGGTCGTGGAGGAAGGCGACCAGCTGGCCCCAGGGCTGGCGGACGGGGGCGACGGCGAGTGTGGCGCCGGACGAGACGGCGCGGGCGACGGTGGCCTCTACCTCGGCATCGGGGACCACGAAGGCCAGTTCGGTGCCGAAGGGCGGGGTCTGGCCCGCGGTGCCGGGGTCGACGCCCAGCTCGCGGATCAGGCCGGGGGTCGCGAAGGCGAGGGTGGTGGTGCCGGTGTCGAGTTCGATATAGCTGCCGCTTTCATGGATCAGCCGGGCCGTGAGGCCGAAGACGGCTTGGTAGAAGCGGGCGCTGCGGGCGACGTCGGGGACATGGCGGATGACATAGCCGAGCGTGGCGGGGGTCATGGTCTCTCTCCGGGGTTGGATACCGGATCAGTCTGCCCCCCGGGTGGGGTCGGCGTCTTGAAGCTTTCGGACACCCAGCTCTGCCAGCAGCCGGCCGGTGGAGAGGCCGGTGAGGGCGCGGGTTTCGCGGGTCATGTGCGGCTGGTCGGCGAAATTAGCCGAAACGGCTAATTCGGCGAGAGAAATAGTCGGATCGGCCATTGCGGCGGCGAGCAGCCGCTGCAGGCGGAAGATCCGGGCGAGGTGGCGGGGGGAGAGGCCGGTGGCGCGGCGGATGGCGCGGTCGAAGCGGCGCTGTCCGAAGCCGTGGGCGGCGGCCGTGGGGCCGACCAGCGCCGGGGCGTCGAGGGCTGCGAGTGCGGCCGCAAGTGCCGGGCCGGGCAGGTGGCGGCGGCGGGTTTCGGCCAGGCCCGCGAGTGCTGCGGCAAGTGCCTGGCGGGACCGGGCATCCCGGGGGCGGTCGAGCAGGTGCCGGGCGGCGTCGCGCAGGGGCTGCGGCAGCAATGGGGCCGCATCGGGCGACTGGCCGAGAAGATCGCGGGGGGTACAGTCGATCAGGGCGCCGAGACAGCCGGGGCGGAAGCGCAGGCCCAGGCGCTGCCGGCCGGGCCGGTGGTCCACCATCCGGGCGACGGGATCGGTGCCGGCCAGGATGAGTTCGGGATCGGCACCACCACCCCAGGCCAGGATCAGATCCATGCAGCCATCAGGCAGAACCCGGAACGGGGCCGCGGGCCCGGCGGCGGCCCGCGACGACCACACCGCCCGAACCAGCCCGCCAAGGGCCGGGGGCGGCGGGGTCTCGACATAGGCGGCCCCGCCGGTATCGGTCATGGGTCTGCCGACGGGATCAGAAGGGCAGGTTGCCCATGCCGGGGATGTTCAGCCCGCCGGTCATCTTCTGCATCTCGTCGTTCACATAGGTCTCGACCTTCTTCTTCGCGTCGTTCACCGCCGCGACGATCAGGTCTTCCAGCATCTCGACCTCTTCCGGATCGACCAGCTTGGGATCGATCTTCAGGCTGCGCAGCTCGGACTTGCCGGTCATCACCGCGGTGACCATGCCGCCGCCCGACTGGCCGGAGATCTCGACCTTGGCGAGCTGCTCCTGCATCTCGGCCATCTTCGACTGCATCTTCTGGGCCTGCTTCATCAACTGGCCGATGTTGCGCATCACAAGGGCTCCTCGGGTCGGGATCGGATGTTGGCTGCTATATAAAGGCGGGGGGCGGCCGGCGCCAGCCCCGCGCGGCCCCCTTGGGCGATGCGCGGTCAGAAATCGGCAAACCGGGCGTCGTAATCGGCCCCGGCGGCATCCTCGTCGCCGGCCCCATAGGCCTCTTCGTCGAAGACGCCGTCGAACATCTCGGCATCCAGCCGTTCGATCTCGGTCTGACCGCCGCCCTCGTCGGCGGCGGCGCCGGCGGCGAAGATCGGGGTGACGGCTTCGAGCGTCGCACCGGGGAAGGCCGCGAACACCGCCTCGACCATCGGATGGCGGCGGGCCAGCGCCAGCATGCGCCGGTTGCGCATCTCGTCGTATTGCACCAGCGTCGGCGTCGCCCGCGCGGCGGCGGTGAGCGCCGGATCGTTGAGGGCGCCGGCCGCCAGCACCTGCCAGGGGGCATCGTCGATCCGGCTCAACAGATCCTGCAGTTTCGTGGCGAGCCCGCCATCGGTCCCCGGCTCGAAGGCCAGCACCAGCCGGCGCTCGGCCGCGGTGACGGTGATCTCGGCGACATGGGCGGCGGCCCGCAGCTCGGGCACGATCCGGATCTCGCGATGCCGGCGCAGCAGATCGATGATCTCGCGCCAGCGATCGAGCCGGGTGCGGATCTCGTCGGGCAGCAGCTGTTCGGGTTCGGCGGCCGGTTCGGGCCTGGGCGCGGGCACCCTGGCCGCAGGAGCCCCGGCCGCAGGAGCCGGCGCGGGTTTCGCTGCCTCGACCGGGCGCGGTGTCTCGACCGGACGGGGCGGCGGAGCCGGGCGTGGCGGCGGGGGAGCCGCGCGGGGCGGTTCGGAGGGGCGCCGGTCTGGCGCCGCCGGGGTCGGCGCTTGAGACGCCCCGGCGGCCGGGCTAGGGCGGGGCGGGGGCCCCCCGGGGCCACCAACCGCGGGGCCACCACCCGCGGGGCCAGCCGTCCCGGCATCCTTCAGCATCCGGGCAAGCTCGGCCGGGTCGGGCAGGTCGGCGGCATGGGCCAGACGGATCACCACCATCTCGGCCGCAGCCTGGGGCACGGGGGCGAGGCGCACCTCTCCCAGACCCTTGAGCAGCATCTGCCAGGCGCGGCCCAGATGGGCCATGCCCAGACGCTGGGCGATGCGGTGGGCGGCATCCCGCTCGGCAGCGGTCAGCACCGGGCCCTTGCCGTCGACGCCGGCCAGCTTGACGCGGGTCATCAGATGCACCAGCGCCAGCATGTCTTCCACGATCACCGCCGGATCGGCACCGGCACGGGCCTGATCGTCCATGATCGCGAGCGCACCGGCGACATCGCCCGACAATGTGCGGTCCAGGAGGTCGACCACGATCGCCCGATCGGCCAGGCCCAGCATGTCGCGGACCTGATGTTCGGTGACGCGGCCCGCCCCATGGGCGATGGCCTGGTCGAGCAGAGAGAGGCCGTCACGCACCGAACCGTCGGCGGCCCGCGCGATCAGCGCCATGGCCGCATCGTCGATCTCCGCCCCCTCGATCCCGGCAATGCGGGAGAAATGGGCGGAAAGCACCTCGGGCTCGACCCGCTTCAGATCGAAGCGCTGGCAGCGCGACAGCACCGTCACCGGCACCTTGCGCAATTCAGTGGTGGCGAAGATGAATTTCACATGCGCCGGCGGTTCCTCAAGCGTCTTGAGCAGCGCGTTGAACGCGCTGGTCGAGAGCATGTGGACCTCGTCGATGATGTAGATCTTGAACCGCGCGCCCACCGGGCGGTAGCGCACGCCCTCGATGATCTCGCGGATGTCGTTGACGCCGGTGCGGCTGGCCGCGTCCATCTCCAGCACGTCGACATGGCGGTCTTCGACGATCATCCGGCAGTTCTCGCACACCCCGCAGGGCGCGGGCGTCGGCCCGCCGGTGCCGTCGGGGCCGGTGCAGTTCAGCGCCCGGGCGATGATCCGCGCGGTCGAGGTCTTGCCCACGCCGCGCACGCCGGTCAGCAGGAAGGCATGGGCCAGGCGGCCGGTCTCGATCGCATTGGTCAGCGTGCGGACCAGGGCGTCCTGGCCGATCAGCTCAGCGAATGTGCGGGGGCGGTATTTGCGGGCGAGAACGCGGTATTCGACGGGTGTCCCCGTTGCAGCCGATCCCGTCGCCGTGGCGCCGCCGGCCGCATCTGCGGTCGGGGCTGGCTCTGCGGCGATGTCGGATGCGGTCATGCCGGGTTCCGGTCGGGATCTCTGGGAAGAGGGCGGCGCGGCCCGGAAGAGGGATCGAAGCAGGCAGGCGAAGGTGAATGAGGTGGAAGGCTGGACAGCGACCCGGATCGCGACTCGTTACGGCTGCTGCCTTCCGGCCCTGACCGGGTTGGCGAGGCTCTCCGTCCGCGCCAGCCTTCCGCGGGTCACTATGGGGATGAGGCCCCTGGTTTGCAAGCCCGCTGTGCAGCATCGCGGGACCCGGGGCCAGCGGATGCGGCGGCGTGCCGGCGGCGGGACAGCCCCGGACGATGGTGCTATCGTTCCCGCCATCGCCGTGAAGAGCCGCAACGTTCCGCCAAAGTCCGAGGACGACCCCGATGTACGACCCGCATGATCCCGACCGCCCCAATGTGCTCGCCGGCCTGCGCATCGATCGCGCCGGACGCCACCGTCGGGATCCGGACTGGATCGCCGCCCGCGCCGCCGCCCCGGAAGCGCGCAGCGTGCTGATCTGGCGCGACCAGACGATCGTGGCGCCCACGACCGGCGGCATGACCATGGCGCTGCTGGCCGAACTGGGCCGGCTGGTCGATGCGGCCGGCGACCTGCTGGAAGACCCGCCGGTCTTTCTGGGCGACATGGACGGCCGGCCGGTCTTTGCGGTGGACGTGACCCGGGTGGAGGATCTGCCCGGGCTGATCGGCCGTCTGCCCATGGACGACCCGGCGATGGAGGCGGCGGCCGCGATCCCGATCGATCTGCGCCAGGCGGCCGCGACGCTGGATCCGCAGCAGGCGGCCCTGGTCGCCTATGGCAGGGCGATGGCCTATTGGCACAGCCGCCACCGGTTCTGCGGCGTCTGCGGCGCGCCGACCCGGTCGGAGCAGGGGGGACATGTCCGCCACTGCACCGGCTGCGGCGCCGACCATTTCCCGCGCACCGACCCGGCGGTGATCATGCTGGCGCACAAGGACGACTGGTGCGTGCTGGGCCGCCAGCCGCGCTTTCCGGCCGGGATGTATTCCACCCTGGCGGGGTTCGTCGAACCGGGCGAGAGCCTGGAGGAATGCGTCCGGCGCGAGATCGCCGAAGAGGTGGGCCTGAAGATCGGGAAAGTGACCTATCGCCACAGCCAGCCCTGGCCGTTCCCGGCCTCGCTGATGGTCGGCTTCCGGGCCGAGATTCTGGAAGGCGGGCCGCTGGACGTCGATCGCCACGAGCTGGAAGACGCGATCTGGGTGCAGCGCGACGAGCTGAAGGACCCGGAACTGTCGCCGGTCAGCCTGCCCAACCGGATTTCGATCGCCCGCCGGCTGATCGACGAATGGCTGGCCGAAGGCTGACGGTCGGCCGCGGACGGCGGCGGAAACGGGGAGAGGACGGGAACCGCCATGCGGGTGCTGCTGGTCGAAGACGATGACCGCCTGTCGGAAGGCGTGGTGATGGGGCTGACCGGGGCCGGCTTTGCGGTCGACCGGGTGGAGGATGGCGAGGGCGCCGAGGCCGCGCTGGCCGTGACCAGTTTCGACGTGGTGGTGCTGGATCTGGGCCTGCCCGATGTCGACGGGCTGGAACTGGTGCGCCGCTGGCGGGGGCGGAGCATCGCCGTGCCGGTGCTGATCCTGACCGCGCGCGACGGCGTTCAGGACCGGGTGGCGGGGCTGGATGGCGGGGCGGACGACTATCTGCCCAAGCCGTTCGCCATGCCCGAACTGGTGGCGCGGGTCCGGGCGCTGATGCGCCGGCCGGGCGGGGCGCTGGGCCTGGCGATCACCTGCGGCGACCTTACCTTCGACACGGTCGGGCGCGAGACCCGGGTCGGCGGCCGGCTGGTGGCGCTGGGCCGGCGCGAAACCGCGCTGCTGGAGGTGCTGCTGCGCCGGCAGGGCCGGGTGGTGCCCAAGGATTCGGCCGAAGCCGCGGTCTATGGCTTCGACGATGCGGCAAGCGCCAACACGCTGGAGGTGCTGGTCCACCGGCTGCGCAAGCGGCTGGAGGGCGCCGGATCGGCCGTGCGCATCCATACGCTGCGCGGTCTGGGCTATCTGCTGGATGGCGGAGAGGGCGTCGATGGCGGGGCCTGACGCGTATGATCGGGGGCGGCATGATCGGGCGCCAGATGATCGCGCACCGGGAGAGCACGACCGGGATCGCGGCTGGTCGCTGAGCCAGCGGGTCGCGGTGCGTGCGGTGCTGGCGGCGCTGGTGGTGCTGGCGGCGATGCTGGCGGCGCTGGTGCTGGAGCTGGAGGATGTCCGCGGCGATCTGGACGACCAGTCGCTGCAGACCCAGGCCCGCCAGGTGCTGCGGCATCTGACCATCGGGGCCGGAGGCGATCCGGTCTTCGATCCGCCGGCCGCGATCGCAGCACTTTATGCCGATCCGGCGGGCAACGAGGCCTTTGCGCTGCTGGATGAGGCCGGCACCTTTCTGCTGGGATCGGCCGGCGTCAGGGCGCCGCTGAGCGAGCTGCTGCCGGACCAGGATACCCGCACCTCGGCCGATGCCGATCCGCACGGGCTGGGCGATCTGGGGCGCCCCTTCCGCGGCCATGCCGCCGGGCGGCCGGTTACCGGCACCGGCTTTCGGGTGCAGGTCGACGGCCGGCCGCTGATCCTGCAGGTGGGCCAGGGCAACGACCATCCGGACGTGCTGGCCGACAGCCTGATCGAGGAATTTCTGGAAAACGCCGCCTGGTGGGTGATCGGGTCGTTCACCGTGCTGATCGGGGTGACCTTGTGGACGATCCGATCGGGCCTGGCACCCTTGCGCCGGCTTTCGGCCCGGGCCGCCCGCATCGGGCCGACCACCAGCGGTGTCCGCCTGGGCCGGAAGGCCGGCGGCGACGGCATGGGCGGCGACGATCTGCCGCAGGAGGTGCGGCCGCTGGTCGCCGCGATCGACGGCGCGCTGGACCGGCTGGATGGGGCGCTGGAAAAGCAGCGGGCGTTCATTGCCGACGCCGCCCACGAATTGCGCACGCCCATCGCCGCCCTGCGCGCCCGGATGGAGGCGACCCTGCCGCCGGATCAGGCGGCCCGGCTTGCCCCCGATTTCGACCGTCTGTCGCGCCTGGCCGGCCAGCTTCTGCGCCTGGCCGAAGTCGATACACTTGGGGTTGCGGCCGAGGAGCGGGCGGATCTGGCAGCGATCGCCCGCGACGTTCTGGCCGAAATGGCGCCGCTTGCCGTTCAGAACCACCGGAGCCTGGCCCTGGATGGTGCTGATCGGGTGATAACAGTGCGCGGAAAACGAGAATTGCTCTCGCGTCTTCTGCGAAATCTGGTTGAAAATGCGCTTGCTCACGTTCCCGCCGATGGTAATGTGACCGTCAAGGTGGTGCCCGGGTCTTCACTTCTCTCGGGAAGCGAGGATGGGCCCGAGCTGATCGTCGATGACGACGGGCCGGGGGTACCACCAGAGCGGCGCGCCCAGATCTTCGAACGGTTCTGGCGTGCCGATCGCCGCCGCGGCGACGGCGCCGGGCTGGGGCTCGCGATCGTGCAACGGATTGCGGATGCCCATGGGGCCGGTGTCAGCGTCGAGGAGTCCCCCGAAGGTGGGGCCCGATTCCGACTACGCTTTCCGCCGGTCAGAGACAGCGGCGGATACAGGGGCAGCTGACCCGGTTGCGTTGCCGATGTGGTGACAGGCCAGAGAGCTTGATGCCAGGGAGCGTAAGGCCAGGGAGCGTAAGGCCAGGGAGCGTAAGGCCAGGGAGCGTAAGGCCAGGGAGCGTAAGGGCGGAGTAAGGGCTTCCACCATATGGTGCACGGAACACGATGTCCGTCCCGGGCGTTGTTCCGATCCCCCAGCGAGCGAGGCCCTGCCATGCTCCCCACCGCCGCGCCGGCCGTTCCGGCCCCGGTTTCCCTGCCCCTGATCAGCGTGGTGCTGCCGGTCCGCGACGAGGCGGCCGCCATCCTGCCCCTGATCGCCGAGATTCACCGGGCCTTCGCGACGCCGGACATCCTGGCCGGCGGCTACGAGATCATCGCCGTCGACGACGGCAGCAGCGACGGGTCCGACCGTCTGCTGGCCGCGGCCGCCTCTGCCGATCCGCGGCTGGTGGCGATCGCCCATGATCGCGGCCGCGGCCAGAGTGCGGCGATGACCACCGGGTTTCGTGCGGCGCGCGGGCGGGTGATCGCCACGCTGGATGCCGACGGCCAGAACGACCCGGCCGATCTTGCCCGGCTGATCCGGCGCTGGATGATCGAGGCGGGCGGGCCCGCGCGCGGCGTGATGGTGGCCGGCCACCGCAAGGGCCGGGCCGACGGCGCCTGGCGCAAGCTGGTGTCGCGGGTCGCCAACGGCATCCGCAGCCGCGTGCTGCAGGACGGCACCCCCGACAGCGGCTGCGGGCTGCGGGTGATTGCGCGCGACGACCTGCTGTCGCTGCCGCTGTTCGACCATGCCCATCGTTTCATGCCGAGCCTGGTGACCGCCGCCGGCGGCCGGGTCGTGTCGGTAGAGGTGACGGATCGCCGCCGCCGGGGCGGGCGGTCCAAATACCGCACCCTGACCCGCGCCCTGCAGGGCATCGTGGATCTGGCCGGGGTCGCCTGGCTGCAGCACCGGCTGCGGCCGCTGGACCCGATCGGCCGCGCGCTGGCCATGCCCGCCCCCTCTGCCATGCCAGCCCTGTCTGCCGGGCCGGCCGGGTTTGCCCTTCAGAAGCCGTCTGCGGCCGCCGAACCGGCGGCATCCCGGGCGGCGATCAGCAGCGGAGAAGCCGCAGCATGACCCTGTTTGGCGCAATCCTTGATGCCATCACCCCTTCGGATGACTGGTTCGACCTGTGGCTGATTGTGGGCTTCGCCGGACAGGCGCTGTTTTCCGCCCGGTTCATCGTGCAGTGGGTGGCGAGTGAACGGCGCCGGCGCAGCTATATCCCGGTGCTGTTCTGGTATTTCAGCCTGGGCGGCGGGGCGCTGCTGTTCGTTTATGCGGTGAAGCGGGGCGACCCGGTGTTCATCGCCGGCCAGGGCATGGGGCTGCTTGTCTATCTGCGCAATCTGGTGCTGATCCGCAAGGAAGCGGCGGCGTCGCGCCAGCCGGCCGACATCGCGGTATCGGCCGGATGACCACCACCACGACGGAACGTGCCGCCCGCCCGGGCCTGGCCCGGACGGCTGCGGCCGATCTTGTGCTTGCGGCAGCCATGCTGCTGGTGCTGGGCATGACCGCCATTCTGTTCCGCCCGCCGCTGCCGGTGGACGAGACCCGCTATCTGACGGTTGCCTGGGACATGACCCGGGCCGGCAACCTGCTGGTGCCGCATCTGGACGGCCAGGGCTATACCCACAAGCCGCCGCTGCTGTTCTGGGCGATCCGCCTGGTCTGGGCTGTGTTTGGTGTTTCGGAGACCGCCGCACGGCTGGTGCCGGTGGGGTTTGCCGCCGGTCTGCTGTGGGCGACCCATGCGCTGGGCCGCCGGCTGTGGCCCGAACGGCCGGGGGTGGCACCGCTTGCCCTGCCGCTGCTGGTGGGCATGGGGCCGGTCACGCTGTTCGCCACCATGGTGATGTTCGACGTGCCGGTGGCGCTGGGGGTGACGATCGCCCTGATCGGCCTGCATGATCTGGCCCATCATGGCCGGCCGCGGGACATGGTGGTGACCGGTCTGGGGCTGGGCATCGGCCTGCTGGCCAAGGGGCCGGTGGCGGCGGTGTTCGTGCTGCCGGCGCTGATCGCGGCCCCGCTCTGGGCGGGCCGGGTGCCGCCCGGCGGATGGAGGCGCTTCGCCCTTAAGGGGCTGGGGGCCCTGGCGATCGGCATCGCCATGATCCTGGGCTGGGCCCTGCCGGCGGCGCTGGCGGGCGGGCCCGAATTCGCCCGCATGCTGCTGTGGGGCCAGACCGCCGGCCGGGTGGTGCAGGCTTTCGACCATGCCCGGCCCTGGTGGTTCTATCCGGCGATCCTGCCCGCGATGCTGCTGCCCTTCCTGGTGGTGCCGGCCTTCTGGCGCCGGCTGCGCGCCAGCCTGGGCCGGCCCGATGCCGGCAGCCGTCTGTGCCTGGTCGTGGCCGCCGGCGCCTTTCTGGTGATGAGCTTCGTCAGCGCCAAGCAGATCCATTATCTGCTGCCGGCGCTGGGCCCGGTGGCGCTGCTGCTGGCCCGCATGGCCGACGGCGCGCCGATGCGGCCGCTGAACCGCTGGCTGCGCCGGACCTGGCTGCTGCCGGCGGCCCTGGTCGCGGTGGCGGGCATCATTGCCGCCCTGCCGCCTGTCGTCGGGCGGCTGGCCGGCATGTCCGGGACCGTCATCGCCTGGGGGCCGCTGGCGGTGGCGCTGGTGGCGGGGCTGGCGGTGGTGGCGGCGGCGATCCATGCCTCGCCCGATCTCGCCCCGGCCGCGGCGCTGAAGCGGGCGGCGCTCGCCTGGGTGGGCGTGCTGGTGATGCTGACCGTCTATGGCGGGCTCGGCCCCTTCCGGGCCTTCGACATCCGGCCGGCAGCGCAGGAGGTTGCCCGGCTGGTGGCGGCGGATGGCGGGCCGGTGGTGTTCGTCGGCGGCAGCCATGACGGCATGCTCGATTTCCAGGGCCGGCTGACGGCGCCGGTGACCGAATTCCCCGCCGATGGCGACATTACCCGCTGGGCGTCGGACAACCCCGGCGGCATCATCGCCGGACGCATCGATGCCCGGGGCGCACCCGGCTGGACCCCCGTCTATGTCCAGCCCTTCCGCAGCCGCCGGATGGCGGTCTGGCGGGCGGCCGACCGGCCGCAGTGACGCGCCTCAACCCCGCCCGAACAGATCCATCTGGCCGGCCCGCTCCGCTTTTGTGGGGCGGGCCGGCGGCGTGAAGAGGGCGGTGGTGAGCTTGTAGGAGCGTTGGTTGAGGCCGAGCTTGCGGCAGGCGAGGCGGAAGCGGTCGGCGATCAGCTTCGCCTCGATGCCGGTGCCGGTCATCCGCCGGCCGAAGCCGCTGTCATAGAGCGCGCCGCCGCGGGTGGCGCGCACGGCTGCCAGAACCCGTTCGGCCCGGGCCGGGCGTTCCAGGCGCAGCCATTCCTCGAACAGGCCGGCGATTTCCCGCGGCAGGCGCAGCATGATCCAGCCGGCGCGCACCGCGCCCGCCTCTGCCGCGGCGGCGAGAATGCCCTCCAGTTCGTGATCGGTGAGGCCGGGGACCAGCGGTGCCGCCATCACGGTCACCGGCACGCCGGCCGCGGCCAGGCCGCGGATCGCATCGATCCGGCGGCCGGGGGTGGCGGCGCGGGGTTCCATGGCGCGGGCGAGGCCGGCATCCAGCGTGGTGACCGAGACGGCCACCTGGGCGAGCCCCGCGGCGGCGGCCGGCGCGATCAGGTCCAGATCGCGCAGCACCAGCGCCGATTTGGTGATGATGGTGAAGGGGTGGCGGTGGCGGGTCAGCACCTCGATCGCCGCCCTGGTCAGCCCCTCGGTCTTTTCGGCCGGCTGATAGGGATCGGTATTGCCGCCGATGGTGATGGTGGAGGGAACATAGCCGGGCTTCGCCAGGTCGCGGATCAGCGCCTCGGCCAGGCCGCGCTTCACCTCGATCACCGTTTCGAAATCGAGCCCCGGCGACAGGCCCAGATAGGCATGGCTCGGCCGGGCATAGCAGTAGATGCAACCGTGCTCGCAGCCCCGATAGGGGTTGATCGAGGCATCGAAGGGGATGTCGGGGCTGTCGTTGCGGGCAAGGGCCGTGCGCGCGACCACGCCGCGCAGTTCGGTCTTGCGGCGCGTGCCGGCCGTCGCCCCGGAGGCTTCCCTCGTACCGGAGGCTTCGTCCGCCTCGGGACGGCCCCAGCCGTCATCGGCGGCCTGGTGGCTGAAACGTTCGAAGCGGCCGTCGCGATTGCTGACGGCACCCCGCCCGCGATGCGGGTCGAGACCGAGCCGTGCCGCGGCGGCCGCACGATCGGCCTCGGCCTGGCGCTGGCCGGGCCGTCGGGTCAGGGGTTTGAAGGGATCCATGGGCGATTTCCCCCGCGAACATAACGGGAACATCGCCGCACTATACGGGGTTGCGCCCCGGCTGTGAAGCCCGGGATCAGGCTTCGTGTTCGCGCAGCCGCGGCATCAGCTCGACGAAATTGCACGGGCGGTGGCGGTTGTCGAGCTGCAGGACCAGGATCTCGTCCCAGGCATCGCGGCAGGCCGAGGTGGAGCCGGGCACGGCGAAGAAATAGGTGCCCTTCGCCACGCCGGCGAGGGCGCGGGACTGGACCGTCGAGGTGCCGATCTTGGCGAAGGACAGCCAGCGGAACAGCTCGCCGAAGCCCTCGATCGGCTTCTCGATCACCCGGCGCAGGGCTTCCGGGGTGACGTCGCGGCCGGTGACGCCGGTGCCGCCGGTCGAGATCACGACGTCGATTTCGGGATCTGCGGCCCAGGCGGCGAATTGCGCGGCCAGCCGGTCTTCGTCATCGGGCAGGATCAGCCGGGCGGCCAGGGTGTGGCCGGCCTCTGCGATGCGGCCGGCGAGCAGGTCACCGGAGGTGTCGGTCTCGGGCGTGCGGCTGTCGGAGACCGTCAGCAGGGCGATGTTGACGGCCAGAAACGGGCGGCTCTCGTCGATGCGGCCGGGCATGGGGGTCGGTCCTCCGCCGGTGGTCGGGTGGGCCGTGAAGGCTAGCCCGACCGGGGGCGGAGGTCCAGGACGGCGAGGGCGTAGCCGCCCCTCAGCGCAGCGGGAAGACGAGTCTCAGCGCAGCGAGAAGATGACGGGGACCACAAAGGTGAGTTCCGTCGACGGGATGTCGTCGGGCGGCGGCGGCAGCGGATCGGCGCGCTTCATCATCGCCAGGGTCTCGCGGTCGAAGAGCGCATTGCCCGAGGGACGCTCGATGGATGAGGCGAGCACATGGCCTTCACGGTCGATGCTGAAGCGCAGCGTCACCTGGCCCTGCTGGTTGCGCAGCTGGGCCTGGCGCGGATAGCGGCGATGGCGTTCCAGATGGGCGAACATCTCCGCCTGCCAGCTGCGCGCGGCATCGGTGGTCATATAGGACGAGGGGGCCGCAGGGGCGGGCGGCCCGGCCGGTGCGTTCGACTGCGTCGGCGCCGCCGGGGCACCGGATGCCTGGGCGGTCGCGTTCTCGGGCACGGTTTCGGGCGGCTGCTCCACCGGCTTCTGCACCTTGGGCGGCACCGGCTTGGGCGGGGTCTGGACCCGGGGCTTGGGCGGTGCCGGCGGCTTGGGCCTGGGCTTCGGCGCGACCTGCAGGGGTTCCGGGTCCGGCACCGGCACGGGCGGTGGCGGCGGCAGATCGGGCAGGTCGGGCTCCACCACCTCGGGTTCGGGGGCCGGCGCCGGATCGGGGGCGGCCTCCTGCGGCGGGGTGGGGGCGGGCGATGGCGGTGCGGCCGGCAGCGGGGCGAGATCGATCATCACCGCCGCTTCCGGCAGCGGCGGCGGCGGGGTCATCTCCCAGGGGGCGGCTGCGACCAGCAGGGCGCCGCCGTGCAGCGCCAGGATCACCAGCCCGGCGGCCCCCCAGCGCACCGCGCCGGGGCCGTGCAGCATGTCGGCGCCGGCGCTCATCTGGCGGCGGCCTGCTGCTGCCCGGCGGCCGCGGCCGCGGCGGTGGCGGATTCAAGGCCGACCAGGCCGATCTTGAGATAGCCGGCGGTCCGCAGCTCGTTCATCACCCCCATCAGCTGGCCGTAATCGACGCTCTGATCGGCGCGGAGCAGGATGCGCTCGTCGGGGTTGTTCTGCGTCGCCTTGTCCAGCGCGGCCTTCAGCTGATCGCGCGGCACGGCCTCTTCGCCGAGCGCCAGGCTCAGATCCTGTTTGATGGTCAGGAAGACCGGCTTGGCGGGGCGCGGCTGGGGCGTGGCGGTGGAGGTGGGCAGGTTGACCGGCACATCGACGGTGGCGAGGGGGGCTGCGACCATGAAGATGATCAGCAGCACCAGCATGACGTCGATGAAGGGCGTGACGTTGATTTCGTGCGATTCGGTCAGATCGTCGCCGTCGTCGAGCCTGGCGGCCATGGGGTCAGCCTCCGATCGTCTGGGCGGGCACCACCGCGATGCCGCCGCGGTCCAGATCGCGCGACACCAGGCGCGCGACGGCCGCCGAGGCATCGGCCAGCTCGGCGCGGTAGCCGGTGATGGCGCGGGCGAAGATGTTGTAGATGATCACCGCCGGGATCGCGGCCACCAGGCCGATGGCGGTGGCGAGCAGGGCTTCGGCGATGCCGGGGGCGACCACGGCCAGATTGGTGGTCTGGCTTTCGCTGATGCCGATGAAGCTGTTCATGATGCCCCAGACCGTGCCGAACAGGCCGACGAAGGGGGCGGTGGAGCCGATGGTCGCCAGGATGCCGGTGCCGCGGGCGATCATTCGCCCGGCCCGGGCCTCGATGCGGGCAAGGCGCGAGGCGACGCGGGATTCAAGGCCGGCACCGGATGCGGGGCCGGCACCGGATGCGGGCGGCCGGCCGGCGGTCACCTCGCGGGTGATACGGGTCTCGGCCACCGCCGCGCGGACCAGGGCGGCGGCGGGGCCGCGCTGCCCGTCCATGCCGGTCACGGCTTCGGCCAGGCTGCGCGCCTCGTCGAGCATCGCCAGATCGCGGCGGACCCGGCGGCGGGCGGCGGCCAGCTCCAGGCTTTTCACCAGCCAGACCGTCCAGGTGGCGATGGAGGCGAGGGCAAGCCCGGTCATCACCGCCTTCACCACGATGTCGGCGGCCATGAACATGCCGATCGGCGACAGGTCGTGGGGCAGGGTGGCGGCCATCGCGGCGTCTTCTTCGATTGCCGTCTCTTCGGTCGCAGCCTCTTCAGCGGCCGGCAGGGCCTCTCCGGCGACCGGCTGCGGTGCGGCCTGGACGCCCTCCGTTGCGGGGGCCGAGGTCGTCGCAGGGCCCGGGTCCGTCACAGGGCTTTGGGCCATCGCCGGGGCCGTTGCCGTCATCGCAAGCAGGATGGCGGCGGTGAGGTGTCTGAAAGCCGTGTGGCGCATCGGGTGGGCACTGCCTCGAGCCGGGGGACCGGCACACATTCAGGCATGTGACACCGGCCGCTTGTTGTTTGCAATTGCGAGTCGTTTGCAAACTACGCCCGGGTCGGCTGCGAAGGCAAGTGCGATGCCTGCAAGGCGGTGCTTCGCAAATTGCGGCCCAGCCAATGAAAAACCGGCGCCGTCCATCCGAACGACACCGGCTCGATGCCCGGCCCCCGCAGCTGTTGTGGATCAGCGGCGCGAGGCGATGGCGGCGTTGTCGCTGCCGACATTGCCGTCGATGGTCTCGTAAGACGGCCAGTCGCCCTCCGCCAGGGCCGCCAGCGACGGCGAGGTCTGGCCCAGACGGTTGCGATAGATCCAGAGATTGGTCAGCACCTGTTCCAGGAAGTCGCGGGTTTCGGCGACCGGGATGGTCTCGACGAAGAACAGCGGATCATCGTCGGCAGAGATGCCGCGGCCGTCCTGCCAGCGGCGCAGATTGCCCGGGCCGGCATTATAGGCGACCAGCACATTGACCAGATTGTTGCCGATATAGGACTCGTCCATCAGCCGGCGGAGATAGGCCTGGCCCAGCTGCAGGTTCACGTCCGGCCGGCTGAGCGACAGCCCGCCGCCCAGCCCCAGGCTGTTGGCCACCAGCTGCGCCGTGCCCGGCATCAGCTGCATCAGGCCGCGGGCGCCGGCGGGGCTGACGGCATGCGGGTTGAAATTGCTCTCCTTGCGGGCGAGCGCATAAAGCAGCGCCCGGTCGACCGAGAAGCCGCCGCGGGGCGTGTAGTCCGGCACCGGAAAGATCGAGGCGACATCGGGCATGCCCGAGGCGGCGGCGACCTTGCGGCCGATCACGGTGGCGGCCTCGGGCGCGTTCACCTGCTCGGCCAGTTCGACCACGGCCGGCGCCTCTTCGGGGGCGGCCGCGGCCGCGACCAGCTCCACCTCGCCCGCAGCCCGGTCGTATTCGCCGATCTGGGCCAGGGCCAGCGCCCGGCGGGCACCTTCGTTCTGCAGCAGCGCCCGGCGCAGGCCCGGCGTCACGCCGCCGGCGAGCGAGGGCTGCCAGACATCGCCGGTGGGCGCGCCCAGCATGGCCCGCGCGATCTGGCCATAGAAGGTCAGCGGCTGACGGGCCGCCCGGTCGAGCCAGGTCTGTGCGGTGTCGAAATCGCCCAGCGCCATATTGGTCCGCGCCGCCCAGAAGGCGCCGGCGGCCTCGTTCCAGGCCGACAGGCCGGCGGTGCGGGCGAAGAGTTCGAAATGCCGCCGCGCGGTTTCGACCCGGCCGAGCTTCCAGGCCGCGAGACCCGCGGTCCAGTGGCCATAGGGCACGATCGCGGCCGAGCGGTCGGCTGCGGGGCCGGCCAGTTCATAGGCGCGGGCGATCTGCCCCTGCACCAGATGCAAAGAGGCGACGCGGATGCGCGCCTGATCGAGCGCCGGACGGTCGAAAAGCTTCTGAACCTCGGCCGAGCCGATCAGCTTCTCGGCCGCCTCGGCCTCGCCCTTGCGGACACGGGCGGCGATCTGGGCTTCGAGCGCACGCGCACGCTTTGCCTGCGCCCCCTTCAGCCGGTCGGCGGCGGAATAGCTGTCGAGCTGGTCGATGGTGCTGGGCTGGCGGCTGGCCACCGGCATCACGGTCTCTTCCGGACGCTCCGGCTCGCGCGGGCGAGCCTCGCCACCCGGGCGGCGCTTCATCGCCAGCGCATAGATCCGTTCGGCATCGGGGTGGTCGCCATAGAACGCCATCCAGTCCCGCAGCTCGTCGTAGCTCGCGGTATAGGCCGTCGGATGCATCAGTCGCTGTTCGGTCACATGGCCCATCAGCAGCCGGTCGCCAAGCCGCGCGATCAGCCTGTCCGCCTCGTCGAAGCGGCCGTCGGACTGCAGTGCAAAAATCCGGGCATAACGCTCGGCATCCGCATCAGAGAGGACCTGGGGCCACTCTTCGAACGAATCGACCAGACCGAATCCAGCCATTCCGAAGTCGGCGTCATCCGCCGTCTCCAGGCCGGTCGGCAGGGAGGTCTCTGCATGCGCGCGCGTGATGAACACACCCGAAGCCACAGGACCGCCGAGCAAGAGGGCCAGCGCCACCGCAGGCGCCACGATCGCACGCGCGAAGCTACGTGCAGACCGCGGTTGGTGACGCGCGTCGTTGCTTTCCGAAGCCATGATGGCAACGTTTATAGGGGAGGATGTGGTGTCCCGGCAAGCCCCCGCTTCGCGACACGACATTGTCACGGAACCGGGGATGATTGCTTTTCAAGGATTTCCGCGATTCTGAGCCAGTCGCCCCAGGCCAGACGCTTCTGCGCCGGCTGGCGCAGCAGGTAGGCGGGGTGGAAGGTCGCGAAGACCGGCAGAGGCCCCGCCAGCCCCGGAAGATCGAGGGTTGCCGAGCGTCCGCGCAGCCGGGTGATGCCCTCGGGCCGGTCGAGCAGCGCCTTGGCCGAGACCCCGCCCACCGCCACGACCAGCTTCGGGCGGACCAGGGCGATATGTCGCAGGGCAAAGGGCAGGCAGGCGGCGATTTCGGCCGGGGTGGGGGTGCGGTTGCCCGGCGGGCGCCAGGGCAGCACGTTGGTGATATAGACGCTGCTGCGGTCGCGGCCGATCGCCTTCAGCATCCGGTCGAGCAGCCGGCCCGACTGGCCGACGAAGGGCAGGCCGCGCCGGTCCTCTTCCGCACCCGGCGCCTCGCCCACCAGCATGAGATCGGCTTCGGGGTTGCCGTCGGCGAAAACGGTGTTCGAGGCGGTGGCCTTGAGCGCACAGCCTTCGAAGGCGCGGATCGCCTGTTCCAGCTCCGCCAGGCTTTGGGCGGCCCCCGCATGGCTGCGGGCAAGCGCGGCCGCCCCTTCGGGCGAGAGCGGGTCGACGGCCGCCGGGTCGGCCCGCGGCACGGCGGGCGCCGGCGCCCTGCCGTCACGCAGGGCGGCGCCGCGCACGGGTGCCGGCCCGCCACGGGAGGCCGGGGCGTCCCCGGCCGCCCTGGGCCGGTCGCGCAGCAGCCTTTCCCGGGCGGCCGCGGCGGCGGCATACCAGTCGGCCGGGGTATCGGTGGTGGCGGTCTCTACCCCCCACTCCATATACCACGTGGCGAGTGCGGAGATGGCCGCTGCCGGTGTCGGATCGATCGTCGTCATGGCCTGGACTGTAGCAATTTCACGGCGGCGCTGATAGATAACCTTACTGAATCGCGATTCGCGTCTCGTATCAGGCGACCCCTGTAACGGGCACGGATCGGGTCCATATCCGAGGAGCGAGGGCCGAACGTAGCGAGGGGGACGCGAGCGGCGCCGCGTGACGAGCGAGAACGAGATCACCCGGCCGCACTGCAGGACGAGGCGGCTTGAGGAGGGGTCATGGAACGGGAAGTGATGGAATTTGACGTGGTCATCGTTGGCGCCGGCCCTGCCGGCCTGTCGGCGGCGATCCGTCTGAAACAGCTCGCCGCCGAGAACGACCACGACGTCTCCGTCTGCGTCATCGAAAAAGGGTCGGAGGTCGGCGCGCATATCCTGGCCGGCGCCTGCTTCGAGCCGCGGGCGCTCAACGAACTGATCCCCGACTGGAAGGAGAAGGGCGCGCCCCTGAACCAGCCGGCCGACGAGGATCGGTTCCTGCTGCTGACGGAGTCCAACCACATCCGGCTGCCGACGCCGCCGCAGATGAACAATCACGGCAACTACGTCATCAGCCTGGGCAATCTGGCCCGCTGGCTGGCGGAGCAGGCCGAGGCGCTGGAGGTCGAGGTCTATCCCGGCTTCGCGGCGGCCGAGGTGCTGTATGACGAACAGGGCCGGGTGAAGGGCGTCGCCACCGGCGATCTGGGCATCGGCCGCGATGGCGAGCAGAAGTCGGGCTATACCCCCGGCGTGGAGCTGCACGCGAAATACACCCTGTTTGCCGAAGGCGCCCGCGGCTCGCTGACCCGCATGCTGACCGACAAATTCGGCCTGCGCGACAACTGCGACCCGCAGACCTATGGCATCGGCATCAAGGAGCTGTGGGAGATCGATCCGGCGAAGCACAAGCCGGGCCTGGTCATCCACACCATCGGCTGGCCGCTGGACACCAAAACCTATTCGGGGTCGTTCCTCTATCACATGGAGAACAACCAGGTCGCCGTGGGCCTGGTGATCGGCCTCGACTATCAGAACCCGCATATCTCGCCCTTCGACGAGTTCCAGCGGCTGAAGCAGCATCCGGCGCTGCGCGACTATTTCGAAGGCGCCAAGCGCATCGCCTATGGCGCCCGCGCACTGACCGAGGGCGGCTTCCAGTCGGTCCCGCAGCTGGCCTTCCCGGGCGGCGTGCTGATCGGCTGCACGGCCGGCTTCATGAACGTGCCCAAGGTCAAGGGCAGCCACACGGCGATGAAGACCGGCATGCTGGCCGCCGAAGCCGCCTTCGAGGCGCTGAAGGACGGCCGGGCGAACGACGTTCTCGACGCCTATCCGGCGCTCTATGAACAGAGCTGGGTGCATCAGGAACTGAAGAAGGTGCGGAACATCCGCCCCTCCTTCAACAAGGGCCTGCTGGCCGGCCTCGCCTATTCGGCGCTGGACACCTATCTGTTCCGCGGCAATGCGCCCTGGACCTTCCACCACCACGAAGACCACAAGTCGCTGAAGCCGGCCTCGGCCTGCAAGAAGATCGTCTATCCCAAGCCCGACGGAAAGATCAGCTTCGACAAGCTGTCCTCGGTGTTCCTGTCGAACACCAATCACGAGGAGGATCAGCCGATCCATCTGCGGCTGAAGGATCCGTCGGTCCCGGTGACGGTGAACCTGCCCACATATGACGCCCCCGAGCAGCGCTATTGCCCGGCCGGCGTGTACGAGATCGTGCAGGAAGACGCCGGCCCGCGGCTGCAGATCAACGCGCAGAACTGCGTGCACTGCAAGACCTGCGACATCAAGGACCCGACCCAGAACATCGTCTGGACGGTGCCCGAGGGCGCGGGCGGCCCCAACTATCCCAATATGTGACGACGGCAGCGCCCGCCCCGATCAGGGGCGGGCGGCCTGACGACCGGAAGGCGGCATCTCGGAGAGGGGGTGCCGCCTTTTGCGTGTCTGCGGCCCGCCGGCTACCGGCGGTGGATTGACATCCGGGTACCCCGGCACGACATGACCGTTTTAACGGGCGTGAAAGCCCTTTGCGACCGGTATACACGCCAAAATCGGGAGGACGACATGGCGGCGCATCTGCGTACCTATTCGCGGGCGACCCGGGATGCGCTCACCCTGATGGGCGGACAGATCCGGCTTGCCCGCAAGCAGCGCCGACTGTCGGAAGCAGAGCTTGCCGCCCGCATCGGCATCGCGCGCAGCACCCTGCAGCTGATCGAGAAGGGCCATCCGAAAGCCGAAATCGGCCTGGTCTTCGAAGCCGCCCATCTGGTCGGCATTCCGCTGTTCGTGGCCGCCCCGTCGGACCTGCCCGACCGCATCGCCCGCGTCGAGGACAAGCTCGCCCTGCTGCCGCGGTCGATCCGGCAGCGGCGGACGGAGGTGGTCGATGACTTCTGATCCCGGAGAGGCTGCGCCCGGCATGCCGATGGAGGCCTATGTCTGGATCTGGCTTCCCGGACGCACGGAGCCCGTTGTCGCCGGCCGCCTGGCCCGTGACGGCAGCGGTCATGTCTTCAACTATGGCCGATCCTATCTCGATCGGCCGGATGCCATCCCGATCTATCTGCCGGAACTGCCGCTGAGGCGGGGCGCGATCCGCCCTGATCCCCCACTGGAGATGGCGGGAGCCCTGCGTGACGGTGCGCCCGATGCCTGGGGGCGTCGGGTCATCATCAATCGTCTGACCGGCCTTAAAGGGATGGCGGCCGGTGCGGTGGATTTCGACGACCTCACCTTCATGCTGAATGCCGGCTCTGACCGGATCGGCGCGCTCGACTTTCAGGCGGCCCCTGACCGGTATCGGCCCCGCGAGGCGGATCAGACGGTGACGATCGAGGATCTGCACGCCGCTGCCGGACATGTGGAACGTGGGGAGCCTGTGCCGCCGGCCCTGGACAAGGCGCTCTTCCATGGCAGTTCCATCGGCGGCGCCCGCCCGAAGGCCCTGATCGACGACGGCCGGACGAAGCTGATCGCCAAGTTTTCAGCCACGAACGATACCTATGCGGTGGTGAAGGCGGAGTATGTCGCGATGCGACTTGCCCGGGATGCGGCCGGTCTTGATGTTGCGCCGGTCCGGCTCGCCAGAGCGAATGGCAAGGATGTGCTTCTGGTCGAGCGTTTTGATCGGGTGTGGACGGAGCGCGGCTGGACACGGCGTGCCATGGTGTCCGCACTGACCATGCTTGGCCTGCACGAAATGGAGGCGCGCTATGCTAGTTACCGGGATCTTGCCGACCTCGTTAGGGCGCGCTTCACCCGGCCGCGGGAGACATTGAGGGAACTGTTCGGACGGGTGGTCTTCAACGTCCTGTCAGGCAACACCGACGATCACGCCCGCAATCATGCCGCCTTCTGGGACGGCGCCTCGCTGACCCTGACGCCCGCCTATGACATCTGCCCGCAGCTTCGCAGCGGCCGGGACGCCAATCAGGCGATGCTGATCGGGGAGACCGACCGCCGCAGCCGTCTTGAAACCTGCCGCATGGCCGCCCAGGCCTTTCTGCTCGGCGATGCGGAGGCGCGTGCCATCATCGCGGCGCAGATCGCAGGCATTCGCGCGCACTGGGCACGCATATGCGATGAGGCGGAGCTGAGCGCGACCGACCGCGCCCTGCTGTGGCGGCGCCAGTTTCTGAACGACTATGCCTTCGAGGATTTTGACGACAGAGACTGAATGAACGGCTACTCGGGATTCACCCGAGCATCGTATTGAAGACGATTATCCTGGATGATCTTTTGATGCGCAGTCGCCCATTCGGCCAGCTGCTTCACACTGTGCGCCAACGAGTGCCCCAACGGCGTCAATGCATATTCGACTCGAGGTGGCGTGTCGGGATGCACCGTCCTCTCGACCATTCCGTCGCGTTCCAGGGCCTTGAGCGTCCTGGTCAGCATCTGCTGGGAAATGCCGTGCACGTGCCTCTTGATCGCATTGAAACGCTGGGGAGCGTGCCGGAGCGCTACGATTACCTGAATCGTCCACTTGTCACCGATCCGACCGAGAACCTCACTGACGCCCTGGCAACTGTCACCCGCGGCAGTCCTATCCATATGACCTGCTCCCCAAAATATGCTTTTGACGGTCGATCGTCGGTCAAATAACTAGATCTGGTCAACATTTCAAACTTACTCGTCGAAAGGCCCCTCGTCGAGAAGGTGTAACTGTGGAGACTGAGATGATCTTGTTCTATTACCCCGGCGCCTGCAGCATCGCCAACCATATCGCCCTGATCGAAGTTGGGATGCCCCATAAGCTGATCAGCATAAACCATGAGAAAAAGACGGAAGATGGTCGCGATTTCCTCGCGATCAATCCCAAGGGATACATCCCAGCCCTTGAGACTGATGAGGGCGCAGTTCTGACAGAGAATGCGGTGATTCTGCATTATATCGCAGAGAAGAGCGGCCGGCTTCTTCCTCAGGGTGGCATCTCAAAGTGGCGCGCTCTCGAGGCACTTGCCTTTATGAATTCTGAAATACATGGAAGCTACGCGCCATTTTTCAGGAATTTTCCCGAAACAGAAAAAGCCCGCGCTCGCGAGAAATTGGCGAAGGCGTTCTCGATACTTTCCGATCAGATGGGCAGCAAGACATTCCTCATCAGCGACGAACTGACAATCGCTGACTGCTATCTTTTCTGGGTTCTCATGGTCTCTGGCAGAAGTGGTGTGGATTTGCCGGAAAACCTCAAGAGCGGTTATGAACGGCTCAGGGGACTCCCGTCGGTAAGCCGCGCGCTCTCAGAGGAGGGATTGTTCAGGGACAATTCTTGAATGTGCTATGATGATGAAGGAATTTAATCTGATTAGTTGGCGTGCAATATTTGAGAGAAGGAGATGAGTATGTCCGGTGCAAGAGAGAGGTTCTAACCGGAATAATCGTGCCGTCGATTTGGCCTCACCCCTCATCCACCGGCAGCGCCGGCCGCAGCAGGCAGCCCTGGCCGCCATTGAGGCTGGGGTCGTAGCGGCTGCCGAGGGTGTGCCCCAGGGTGCCGGCGGCGTCGAGGTAGAGGGCGCGGCCGCTGGCGGCGGCCCGGGCCATGATCTGGCGCATCAACATCGTGTCGGCGACGCCCCGGCCGGCGCCGGCCTCCCCGAAGAGAGCTGCGCGATCGCGAGCGGGGAGACGGGCAACATCATCCATCGTTATCGGCCGTGGCTGCGTTGGCGATCGAAACGAGGGTGGGCCGCATCCAGGCGGGCGCGTGACGCGCGGTTGACGCCAGCCTTTTCTTGTCGTTGGCCGAAAGCTGGCGCGCCGCGATCTGCGCGACGTCAGCCGCCCGAACGGGGCCGACATGGCGAAGGGCCTGAAACACCGTTCCGGCGGGGCTGCCCGGCGCGATCAGATGTTTGGGCGAGGCGTGACGAAGATCCACGACGCGCTTTCCCAGCACGACGCGCCGCGAGGGACCATCGGTGAGATAGGTGCTTTGCGCCGGGACCTGCGTCGAAAGGCCGAGCGCGTTCGCTGCCCGTGCGCCGGCGATCTGCACCCGCGAGCCGGTCTCCCGGGCCAGCGCCTGAGCGACTTCGTCGGGAGCGGGCGACAGCGCCCCGAGTTTCGGGTGCAGCTTGGGAAAGTCGTAGAGCCCGCGTGCCAGCCGACGAAGCTGCCCGCTTTTCACCAGCCGGGAGAGGGCCTGATCGACAGACGGGCGAGCGGCAACCGTGAGGAAGTCGCTGGGCGTAAAGACGCTGCCGCGTCCGCGGGCGCGGACGCGCTTCATGATCCGGTCGGGAACAGAGGCGGCAATCGTCGTCATGCGTCAGAAAATAGGCCATCTTTTTCTGACGTTCAAGGGCGGCTTCCCGGTGGGCGGCCGGTGGGTCACGTCCCACCCCATGGTGTGGCGGCGGCAGTTGCCGGGTCAGGTCATTCCAGCCGGCGACGCCCGGTGTCAGACGGGCAACGCGCCCCTCAGCGGCTGGGGATCACCCCTCATCCACCGGCAGCGCCGGCCGCAGCAGGCAGCCCTGGCCGCCGTTGAGGCTGGGGTCGTAGCGGCTGCCGAGGGTGTGCATCAGGGTGTCGGCGGCTTCGAGGTAGAGGGCGAGTTCGCCGGCGAGCTGGGATTCGTCGAGCACCAGCATGTCCGACACCGCGCCGTGGAACATGGCATGGGCGACCCGCATGGCGGTCTCGGGCGTCCAGCCGGGGGCGAGGTCGCCGGCGGCGGCGGCCCGGGCCATGATCTGGCGTATCAGCGTCATGAAATGCACCCGGTCGGCCTGCTGGCGTTCATGCAGCGGCGAGTGGTCGTGGCCCTGGTCGATGCGGGTGAAGATGATCCGGAAGACCAGGCGCCGGCGCTCGTCGTTCACGATCATGCTGAGGGCGTCGCGGCTCGATTCATGGAAGAGGTCGAGCGGGCGCCGGTCGGTGATCCGGCCGGCGGCCAGATCCTGCATCACCTGTTCCTGCGGCAGGCGCACCCGTTCGAGCATGGCGTCGAGCAGGTCGGACTTGTTCTTGAAATGCCAGTAGATCGCCCCGCGGGTGACGCCGGCCAGACGCGCCACATGTTCCAGGGCGCAGGCGGCCACACCTTCGGCATCGAAGGCGGCAGCCGCAGCATCCAGGATCTGCTGGCGGGTCTTTTCGGCATCTTCCTTGGTGCGTCTGGCCACGATCGGTCTCGGCTTCCTCAGGCAGGGGGGATCAGGGGCGCCCCGGCGTGCACGCCCCCCGGCATGCGCGCCCCCCGACGTGCACGCCTTCCGGGCGGTTCGCGCCCGGGGCGCATATAGCACGTTTCCGCAAAAATAACGGATCCGGTGGCGAATGCCGTGATGGACGTCACTTTACATACATTCATGCACGTATATTACTTGTGCAGTGCACTCGCCTCCACCCCCTTCGTGCCACACCCTTTGTGAGGGCGGAAGATCCAGGCCGCGGCGGCAGCCCGCCCCCCGGGGGAGCGGCAGGCGGCGGGTCTCGACAGGAATTGAGGAAGATCCATGGTCCGGTACCGTTTCGGGCGGCGCGACAGACGCGCCGGCCCCGCTGTCGTTCTGTCGACGATCGCCGCCCTTGCCCTTGCTGCGTGTGATGGGGCGGAATCCAATACGCCGGCGCAGCAGCAGGGCGGGCAGATGCCGCCGGCACAGGTGAGCGTCGTCGAGGCGACGCCGCGCAATCTGCCATTGTCCTATGAATATGCCGGCCGGGTGGCCGGTTCGAAGTCGGTCGAGGTTCGCGCGCGCGTCCAGGGCATTCTGCTGGAGCGGACCTATGTCGAGGGTGCGCGGGTGGAGGCGGGCGACCTGCTGTTCCGCATCGACCCCGATACCTACAAGGCGGCGGTCGCCGAAGCCGAAGCCTCGGTCGCCGAGGCCCGCGCCAATCTGGCCAAGGCCGACCGCGACTGGGCGCGCGGATCGAAGCTGTTCCAGCAGAACGCGATCAGCGCCTCGGAACGCGACCAGCTGCTGTCGGCCCGCGATCTGGCCCGCGCCTCTCTGGCCTCGGCCGAGGCCCGGCTCGACACCGCCAAGATCAATCTGGGCTATACCGAGGTGCGGGCGCCGATCGACGGCGTGACCAGCATCGAGGAAGTGTCGGAAGGCAGCCTGGTCGGCACCGGTTCGACCGACAGCCTGCTGACCACGATCACCCGGCTCGACCCGGTCTATATCAACTTCTCGGTCCCCGACAGCGAACGTCAGCGCCAGCTGCGGCTGATGGCCTCGACGCCCGCGACCGAGCAGAAGCTGGACGTGGCGGTGAAGGTCGAGGGGCGCGACGAGGTGGTGCGCGGCGAGGTGAACTTCGCCGACAGCACCATCGACCCGGCCACCGGCACCGTCCGGCTGCGCGCCGAGGTGGCGAACCCCGACGAGACCCTGATGCCCGGCCAGTTCGTGCGGGTGTCGCTGCAGGGCCTGACCCTGCCCAATGCCATCGCCGTGCCGCAGGAAGCCGTGCAGCAGGGCCCGAACGGCACCTTCGTCTATGTCGTGGAAGAGGGCGGCAAGGCCGGCGTGCGGCCGGTGGTGCTGGGCCCGACCGTCGGCAAGGAGTGGGTGGTGGAGCAGGGCCTGGCCGCGGGTGACGACGTCATCGTCGGCGGCACGATCAAGGTCCGGCCGGGCGCCCCGGTGCAGGTCGCCAAGGGCGGCGATGCCGCCCCGGCACGCCCGGAGGGTGGTGCATGATCTCGCGCTTCTTCATCGACCGGCCGGTCTTTGCGGCGGTCATCTCGATCGTGATCGTGCT
Organism: Tistrella mobilis; assembly: GCF_039634785.1. Taxonomy (NCBI): domain Bacteria; kingdom Pseudomonadati; phylum Pseudomonadota; class Alphaproteobacteria; order Geminicoccales; family Geminicoccaceae; genus Tistrella; species Tistrella mobilis. The sequence goes on from NZ_JBBIAB010000011.1 coordinate 165,080, forward strand.
GGCCGGTTTCATGGCCATGCGCGCTTTGCCGATCGAGCAGTATCCCGAAATCGTGCCGCCCCAGGTGGTGGTGAGCGCGAGCTATCCGGGTGCGAGCCCGGAGGTGCTGGCGGAATCGGTGGCATCGCCCATCGAGCAGGAGATCAACGGCGTCGAGGGCATGCTCTACATGACCTCCAACGCCTCGGCCTCGGGCTCTCTGGAGATCACCGTCACCTTCGAGATCGGCACCGATCCCGACCAGGCGACCATCAACATCAACAACCGCGTGCAGGCGGCCGAGCCGCTGCTGCCCGAGACGGTGCGCCAGCAGGGCGTCCGGGTGGACAAACGATCCTCCTCGATCCTGCAGGTTGTAACGATGTCGGCCCCGGTCGACCGCTACGACCCGATCTATGTCAGCAATTACGCCCTGCTGAACGTGATCGACGAGCTGAAGCGCGTGCCGGGCGTGGGTGATGCCTCGCTGTTCGGCGCCAAGGACTATTCGATGCGCATCTGGCTGAAGCCGGACGAGCTGGCCCGCTACGACATGACGCCGTCGGACGTGGCCAGCGCCATCGAAGAGCAGAACGACAATTTCGCGGCCGGCAAGTTCGGCCAGGAGCCGGATGCCGGCGGCCAGGCCTTCACCTATACCGTCCAGACCCCCGGCCGGCTGCCGGATGCCGAAGCCTTCGGCAACATCATCCTGCGCTCTGATTCCAACGGTGCCGTGCTGAGGCTGCGCGACGTGGCGCGGGTGGAGCTGGGGGCGAAGGACTATGCCTTCCAGTCCTATTACAACGGCCAGCCCTCGGTCGCGATCGGCATCTATCTGCAGCCGGGCGCCAATGCGCTGTCGACCGCCCAGGCGATCAGCACGCGGATGAGCGAGCTTTCGCAGCGCTTCCCCGAAGGCATCTCTTACGCGCTCCCCTATGACACGACCAAATTCGTCCAGGTGTCGATCGAGGAGGTGATCAAGACCTTCGCCGAGGCGATCGCGCTGGTGATCGTGGTGGTGTTCCTGTTCCTGCAGAGCTTCCGCGCGACGCTGATCCCGATCATCGCGGTGCCGGTGTCGCTGATCGGCACGTTCGCCGGCATGTATCTGCTGGGCTTCTCGATCAACCTGCTCACACTTTTCGGCATGGTGCTGGCCATCGGCATCGTCGTCGACGACGCCATCGTCGTGCTGGAGAATGTGGAGCGCGTGATGCGCGAAAAGGGCCTGCACCCGCGCGAAGCCGCCATCCAGGCGATGCAGGAAGTGTCGGGCGCGGTTATCGCGATCGTGCTGGTGCTGTGCGCGGTGTTCGTGCCCGTGGGCTTCCTGGGCGGCCTGACCGGCCAGATGTACAAGCAGTTCGCCATCACCATCGCGATGTCGGTGTTCATTTCCGGCATCGTGGCGCTGACCCTGTCGCCGGCGCTGTGCGCCCTGCTGCTGAAAGAGGGCGAGCACAAGCCCTGGGCCTTCTTCCGCTGGTTCAACCGCAATTTCGATCGCCTGACCCGCGGCTATGTCTATGGCGTGTCGGTGATCGTGAAGCGCGCCTTCCTGGCCATTCTGGTTCTGGCGGCGGTGGGCTTCGCGTCCTGGACGCTGTTCCAGCGCATCCCGGGCTCTCTGCTGCCGAACGAAGACCAGGGCTATATCATCGCCCAGACCTATCTGCCGCCGGCCGCCTCGCTGTCGCGGACCGAGGACAGTGCGCTGGGCCTGACCGAGAAGTTCATGCACCATCCGGCCGTGAACGAGGTGGTGACGCTGTCGGGCTTCGACCTTCTGTCCTCGGCCCAGAAGACCAACGCCGCCGCCTATTTCCTGCCGCTGAAGGACTGGAGCGAGCGTAACGACCCGTCGCTGGATGCCCGCAACCTGCCCGGCCCGATGATGGGTATCGGCATGAGCGACCCCAACTCGTTCACGCTGGCCTTCAACCCGCCGCCCATTCAGGGCATCAGCATGACCGGCGGCTTCGAGGCCTATGTCCAGGACCGCACCGGCGGCACCGTCGCCGACCTTCAGGCTGCCGTGCAGAGCCTGATCCAGGCGGCATCGCAGCGGCCGGAGCTGACCGGCCTGTCGACCACCTTCTCGGCCGCGGTGCCGCAGTACGACGTGGCCGTCGACCGCGAGAAGGCCAAGGCGCTGGGCGTGCCCATCGCCGATGTCTACACCACCATGCAGGCGACCTTCGGGTCGCTCTACGTCAACGACTTCACCCTGTTCGGCCGGACCTTCCAGGTGAATGTGCAGTCGGAAGGCGACTTCCGCCGCACGCCGGACGATATGCGCTATGTCTTCGTGCGGTCCAATTCGGGCGAGATGATCCCGCTCGACGTGCTGGTGACGGCGAAGCGCATCGTCGGCCCCGACATGCTGGAACGCTTCAACCTGTTCACCGGCGCCAAGATCATGGGCCAGCCCGCCCCGGGCTTCAGCTCGGGCCAGGCGCTCTCGATCATGGAGCAGGTGGCGGCGGAAACCCTGCCCGAGGGCTATACGCTGAGCTGGACCGGATCCGCCTATCAGGAAAAGGCGGCCGCCGGGTCGAGCATGCTGGCCTTCGGCTTCGGCATCGTGATGGTGGTGCTGATCCTGGCCGCCCAGTATGAACGCTGGACGATGCCGCTGGCGGTGGTGGCCGCCGTGCCCTTCGCGGTTCTGGGCGCGCTGCTCGCCATCTGGCTGCGCGGCATCGAGAACGACGTGTATTTCCAGATCGGTCTGGTTACCCTGATCGGCCTGTCGGCGAAGAACGCCATCCTGATCGTGGAGTTCGCCATGCAGCAGCGCCGGGCGGGGCGGAGCATCATCGATGCGGCGGACGAGGCGGCACGCCTGCGCTTCCGGCCGATCGTGATGACCTCTCTCGCCTTCATCCTGGGCGTCGTGCCGCTGGCGATCAGCTCCGGTGCCGGCTCTGCCAGCCGTCACTCGATCGGCACCGGCGTGATCGGCGGCATGCTGGCGGCCACCTTCATCGCGATGTTCTTCGTGCCGGCCTTCTATACACTGGCGGCGAAGCTGTCGCGGAAAGACCGCCACCAGGCCTCAGCCCCGACCGAAACTCCGGAGAGCGCCCATGTCCGTAGCTGACCCGAGCCTCGCGGCACCCGTGATCCGGGGCGATCTGCCCCGCCGCGCGGCCCGGCCCCTTGTCGCAGTGCTGGCTGCAGCCCTGATGTCCGCCTGTGCACTGGCCCCGGCCGGGGATCCCCCGGCCATCCAGACCGGCGCCAGCTGGGGCGAGCGCGGCCAGGCCGCTGCCGAGGCGCGCGCCGCGGAACTGCCTGCCGCCCGTGTCGACGGCACCTGGTGGCGCAATTTCGGCGATCCCGCCCTGACCCGCCTGGTGGAAGAGGCGCTGGTCGCCAATGACGACCTGCTGCTGGCGGTGGAGCGGGTGAACGAGGCCCGGGCCCTGGCCCGTGGTACCTCGGCCGACCGGCTGCCGTCGCTGGATGCCAATGGCAGTGCCCAGCGCAACCAGACGTCGAGTTTCGGCGGGTCGGGCGGTCAGCTGGCCAATACCTTCTCGGCCTCGGCGGCGCTGTCTTATGAGCTGGACCTCTGGGGCCGGCTCAGCAATGCCGACCGGGCTGAGCGTGCCCAGCTGCTGCAGACGGTGGCCAATCGCGATGCGGTGCGCCTGACCGTCGCGGCCGACACCGCCAACGCCTATCTGCAGCTTCGGGCGCTGGACCTGCAGCTTGAAATCGCCCGCCGCACGCTGTCGGCGCGCGAACAGACCCTGGAGCTGCAGCAGGCCCAGTACGAGGCCGGCACGATCGATGCGCTCGACCTGGCCCAGGCGCGGTCGGAGCGGGAATCGACCCGCGCCCGGATCCCGCAGCTGGAAGGCTCTCGCGATCAGGCGGCGAATGCGCTTGGCGTGCTGCTGGGTCGCACCCCGGCGGAACTGATCGGCAAGGATGTCGAGCGCGGCGTGGCGCTGGACGTTCTGCCGGATGCGCCGGTGCCGCCGCTGGGCCTGCCGTCGGAACTGCTGCTGCGCCGCCCCGACGTGGCGGTGGCCGAACAGCAGATCGCGGCCGCGGCCGCCAATGTCGGCGTCGCGCGGGCGGGCTATTTCCCGCAGATCAGCCTGACCGCCTCCGCCGGCCGGCAGAGTTCGGAACTGGCCGACTTCCTGTCGAATGGCGCCGGCATCTGGGGCCTGGCCCTGGCGCTGACCGGGCCGATCTTCGATTTCGGGCGCACCGATGCCCAGGTCGAGGCGGCGAAGTCGCGCTATGAGCAGACCGCGATCAGCTATCGCCAGACGGTGCGCACCGCCTTCCAGGACGTTCTGGATGCGCTGGCATCGCGCACGGCGGCCATGGGCCAGCTGGAGGCGCAGGACGCCCAGGTGGCCGAGCTGCAGAGGACGGTGGAACTGGCGCGGCTGCGCTATGACGCCGGCTATGCCGCCTATCTGGACGTGCTGGATGCCGAGCGCACCCTGCTCGACGTCGAGCTGTCGCGGGTGACCACCCGCCAGAACCTCTATGTCGCCTCGGTGAACCTGTACAAGGCGCTGGGCGGCGGCTGGGAAGGCCTGCCCCAGGGGGCGGCGGATCCCGGCCCGGTGCTGGCCGACCCCTATGGCGGGCTGAAGGACTGATCCGACGGACCGGTCATACCCTGACGCGTCCCCGACGGCCCGCATCGTAAGCTGCGGGCCGTCGGTCGTTTCCGGATGCGTCGACCCTTTCCGGAGGCGCCGCCAGATCTAGCTTGCCTGTCCGGAAGACGAGGTCTGCTGGAGCGGTTCGATGACGGATATCCTGGAAGGGGATGAGGCCCCGGTGCTGATCTATGGCGCCACGGGCGGTGTGGGATCGGCCCTGGCCCGCCTGCTGGCCGCCGAAGGGCGGGCGCTGATCCTGTCGGGTCGCGATGCCGACCGCCTGGCCCGGCTGGGCCGCGAGCTGGGGGCCCGGACGGTGCCGGCCGATGTGACCGAAGCCGGTGCGGCGGCCGGGGCGGCGAAGGCGGCGGCGGAGCTGGCCGGCGGCCGGCTGGGCGGGCTTGCCTATTGCGTGGGCTCGATTGCGCTGAAGCCCGTGCACCGGGCGAGCGCCGGCGATTTCATCGAGGCCTTCCAGCTGAATGTCGTGGGCGCCGCCGAGGCGGTGTCGGGCGCCCTGCCGGCACTGAAGGCCGCCGGCGGGTCGGTGGTGCTGGTGTCGACGGTGGCGGTGGCGCACGGCTTTCCCAATCATGCGGTGATCGCGGCCGCCAAGGGCGGCGTGGAAGGGCTGACCCGCTCTCTTGCGGCCGAGCTGGCGCCGAAGGTGCGGGTGAATGCCGTGGCGCCGAGCCTGATCCTGAGCCGCATGTCCGAGGCGATCACCCGCAACGAGACCATGGCCGAGGCGCTGGCCGGCCTGCACCCCATGCGCCGGCTGGGCGAGCCCGAAGATGTGGCGGCGATGATGGCCCTGCTGCTGTCGGCCCGCGCCGGCTGGATCACCGGCCAGGTGATCGCGGTGGATGGCGGGCGCGGCGCCCTGCATGTGAAGAGCTGACCGCGCATGGCCCGGACGCTGCGCCTGGTGCTGGGTGACCAGCTGAGCCGGGGGCTGACCGCGCTCGACGGCGCGCAGCCCGGCGAGGCGGATGTGATCCTGATGGCCGAGGTCGCCGAAGAGGCGACCCATGTGCCGTCCAGCCGGGTGCGGATCGCGCTCTTCCTGTCGGCCATGCGCCATTTCGCCGCTGATCTCGTGGCCGGTGGGCCAATGGGCGGTGGGCCAATGGGCGGTGGGCTGACGGTCGACTATGTGGCGCTGGATGATGCCGGCAATAGCGGCAGCCTGGCGGGGGAGCTGACACGCGCCATCGCCCGGCACGGCGCCCGGCGGGTGGTGATGACCGAAGCCGGCGACTGGCGGGTGGAACAGGCGCTGATCCGGGCGGCCGCGGCCGCGGGCGTGGATCTGGACATCCGCCCGGACACCCGTTTCCTGTGCAGCCGGAATGATTTCCGCGACTGGGCGCGCGGGCGCCGCCAGCTGCGGATGGAGCATTTCTACCGGATGATGCGCCGCCGGACCGGGCTGCTGATGGCCGATGACGGCGACAGCCCGGCGGGCGGGCGGTGGAATTTCGATGCCGAGAACCGCAAGCCCTTCGATGCGAAGGCGGCGGGCGGGCGGCCGCCGGCACCGGCGGGCTTTCCGCCCGATGAGGTCACCCGTGCGGTGATCCGGCTGGTCGATGCGCGGTTCGGGACCCATGTCGGCGACACCGCCGGTTTCGACTGGCCGGTGACCAGGGCCCAGGCGCTGACGGCGCTGGAAGATTTCATCACCCGGCGGCTGGAGCGGTTCGGCGACTATCAGGATGCGATGGCGGCGGGGGAGGAGGTGCTGTTTCATGCCCGGATCTCACCCGCGCTCAATCTGGGCCTGCTGGAACCGCTGGAGGTCTGCCGGCGGGCCGAGGCGGCATGGGCCGAGGGGCGGGCGCCGCTCGCCGCGGTCGAGGGCTTCATCCGCCAGATCCTGGGCTGGCGGGAATATGTCCGCGGGATCTATTGGCTGGAGATGCCGGGCTATGCCGCGACCAATGCGCTGGATGCCCGCCGCCCCTTGCCCTGGATGTACTGGTCGGGCGAGACCGACATGGCCTGCATGGCGGCGGCCCTGGGCCAGACGCTCCGCACCGGCTATGCCCATCACATCCAGCGGCTGATGGTGACGGGCAATTTCGCGCTGCTGACCGGCGCCCGGCCGGAGGAGGTCGCCGCCTGGTATCTGGCGGTCTATGCCGATGCGGTGGACTGGGTGGAACTGCCCAATGTGCAGGGCATGGCGCTTCATGCCGATGGCGGGCGGATGGCGAGCAAGCCCTATGCGGCCGGGGCCGGCTATATCTCGCGCATGTCGGATCATTGCCGCGGCTGCCGCTATGATCCCAAGCGGCCGACCGGCGATGGCGCCTGCCCGTTCAATGCGCTCTACTGGGATTTCCTGATCCGCAACCGCCGGCGGCTGGGCGGCAATCCGCGGCTGGCGCTGGCCTATCGCTCCCTGGACCGGATGGCCCCGGCGCGGGTGGCGGCGCTGGGACGCCAGGCTGCGGATTTCCTGACCCATCTGGACCGGCACGGCAGCGACCGGGGCTTCGGCCGGCCGACGGACGGCCCGAGGGACGCCACGGGGGATCTTTTCGCATGACCGACCGGATGCATGCCGGGCTGGACGCCTGGTGCAGCTTTTTCGAGAGCCTGTCGCCCGAAAGCCTGGACCGGATCGGGGATCTGGCGGTGGCGGAGCTGCGCTTTGCCGACCCGTTCAACGACGTGACCGGGCGCGACCGGGTGAAGGCGCTGCTGGCCCATATGTTCGAGACGCTGGAGGCGCCGCGCTTCCGCGTGACGGCCCGCGCCTCAGACGGCGCCACGGGCCTTATCCGCTGGCGGTTCACCGCCCGGCGCAAGGGCCGAACCCAGCCCTTCACGCTGGAGGGCATGAGCGAGGTGACGCTGGCGGAAGACGGCCGGGTGCTGGCCCATATCGACCATTGGGACCCGGCGGCACAGCTTTACGAGCGGGTGCCGGTACTGGGGGCGGTGCTGCGGATGATCCGGCGCCGGCTGGCGGCGCCGGTCTGAGCGGCGCTTCGCCGGCCCATCATCCCTTCACCAGTCAACCCTTTACGAGGCCGGCCGAGAGCGCCAGCCACCAGCGGCTGGGCAGGATCCGGGCGGCCGCCAGCAGGCCGGTGAAGCGCTTCGGGAACCGGATGTGGAAACGGCGCGAGGCCAGCCCGTCGCGCATCGCCCGCGCGGCGGCCTCGGGCTCGATCATGTCCGGCATGCGGAAATCGTTCATGCTGGTCAGCCGGGTGCGGACGAAGCCGGGATTGACCACCCGGACATCGATGCCGCGCGGCGCCAGTTCCACCGCCAGGGTTTCGGCCAGATTGTAGAGCCCGGCCTTGGAGGCGCCATAGCCGATCGCCCGCGGCAGGCCGCGATAGGCCGAAGCGCTGGCGGTGAGGGCAAGCTGCGGTGCGTTGCCGCGTTCAAGCAGGGGCAGGGCCGCGGCGGTGACCCTGAGACCGCCGGTCAGGTTGACCTCGATCATCTTCGCGGCCTTTTCGACATCGAATGTGTCGATGCCCATCGGCCAGTAGACGCCGGCGGTGTAGATCACATGGTCGACGGCGCCCCAGGCGGCCTCCAGACGGGCGGCGGCGGCGGTGAGGGCCGCCTGATCGGTGGCATCGACGGGGAGCGCCAGGGCTTCGGGGCCGAGATCGCGGGCCAGCGCGTCCAGCTCGTCGGCGCGGCGGGCGCTGACCGCAAGCCGGGCGCCGTCGGCGGCGAGCAGGCGGGCCAGTTCGCGGCCGATGCCGTCGCTGGCGCCGATCAGCCAGACCCTGCGGCCCCGCCAGCTTTCCAGCCGGCGGAGCAGGGGGGCGGTGCGTCGTCGGTCATCGGCCATGGGCCATCTCCACCTGAACCACATCGATGCGGCCGGTTTCGAACCCGGCGGCGCAATAGGCGAGGTAGTACCGCCAGAGCCGGATGAACCGGGTGTCGAACCCGGCGGCGAGCACGCGGGCGCGGGCGGCGTCGAACCGGGCGAGCCAGGCGACCAGGGTGCGGGCATAGTCGCGCCCGAAGGCGAATTCATCGGTGACGGTCAGCCCGACCGCGGCGGCCTGGGCGCGGATGACCGTGCGGGTCGGCAGCATGCCGCCGGGGAAGACGTAGCGCTGGATGAAATCCGCACCGCGCCGGTAGCGCTGGTAGTGCCGCTCGTCGATGGTGATCGCCTGGACCAGGGCCCGGCCGCCCGGCGCCAGGCGGTCGGCGAGGGTGCGGAAATAGGTCGGCCACCAGCGCTCGCCCACCGCCTCGATCATCTCGATCGACACGATATGGTCGTAGCGGCCCTGAAGGTCGCGATAGTCGCGGAATTCCAGATGCGCCCGATCGGCCCAGCCGCCGTCGCGGGCACGGGCGCGGGCATGGTCCAGCTGGGCGCGGCTGATGGTGATGCCGTGGACGTGGTGGCCGCGGGCGGTGGCGCGTTCGGCAAAGCCGCCCCAGCCGCAGCCGATCTCCAGCACCCGGCCCGGCGCGCCGCGCGGCCCGTCCGCCAGGGCGATCCGGTCGAGCAGGCGGTCGTATTTGGCGGCCTGGGCGGCCGCCAGATCGCCGGTTCCGTCCGGTCCGTAGATGCCCGAGGAATAGGTCATGCTGTCGTCGAGCCAGAGGGCGTAGAAGCTGTTGCCCAGGTCGTAATGGGCGTGGATGTTGCGCTTCGACCCGCGCCGGCTGTTGCGGCGGAACAGGGCATGGGCCATCCAGCCCAGAAGACGCGCGGTGCGCCCGCCCGAAAAGCCGCGGGCGATCGCCTCTTCATTGCGGGCGAGCAGGGTGAGCAGGGCGACCAGATCGTCGGTATCGACCGCGCCGTCCATATAGGCCTCGGCAAAGCCGACCGCGCCGCGCTTCAGGCAGCGGCGGACCACCGACCAGTCGGTGAGGCGCAGCACCGCATGTTCGCCCGGCGTGGCGCCCCGGGCGGTGACCTTGTGCCCGTCGGGCAGGATGACCGTCAGCTCGCCCACGGCCCAGCGCCCCAGGATGCCGCTGAAGAAGCCCGGCAGATCCAGGCCGGCAAGGCCGGCCGGGCCTGCGAAACCGCTTCCCGGGGACAGGCTGTCCGTGCTCATCGGGTCGTCTCCTCCATCGGTGGGGCCGGGCGGCGGTGAAACCTAGTGCCGCGCAGCCAGAGCCTGAGCGCCTGCCAGTGGATCCGCGCCACCACCTGGAGCGTCATCACCGGCATCGACGCCAGCAGCCGGGCGGCATTGGCGAGATCCAGCGGTCGGCGCGTCAGGGTGACGGCGGTGAGCAGCAGCGGGCCGGCCGCGTCATGATAATCGATCGCCGCCGAGATCACCCCGTCTTCCACCCGGAAGCGGAAGAGGTAATGGCCGTCGACGGCACAGAACGGCGAGACGTGGAACACCTTGCGGGCCTGGATCCGGTCATGCGCCTGGATCGGCCGGCCGTCGTCATGGGCCACGAGGTAATTGTGCCGGTCGCCGAAGGTGTTGTTGACCTCGGCCAGCACCGCCCGTAAACGGCCGTCGTCATCGCGCACGAACCAGAAGCTGACCGGGTTGAACACATGCCCGAAGACCCGGGGATGGGTCATCAGCAGCACGTTGCCGGTGCCCAGATCGCCAAGGCCGAAACGGTCCAGAATGTCCTGAAGCCAGGGCCGCCAGGGGCTGCCGTCGCGGGGGCCGTGATCGCGGGTGAGCAGGGCGAGCGGGCGCAGACGGTCCACCCCGAACAGGGCGTTGCCGGCCCGGTCGATCCGGTCCAGGGGCAGGGCGACGTAAAAGGCCGGATAGACGAAGGCATTCTCCCGCGGCCGCAGCCGCCGGTGCATCACCTTCGCAGATCCGAGCCCGCCTTCGATCCTCATGCGGCCTCCGGTGGCTGCAGCGAATGAACCGTCACGGGTTCAGGATGGGGGCAATGCGCGGACAAATCCAGACGTGGCGTCGTCGGGAGTGCCGCCTATTCCGCAGCCAGGGCCCAGCTGCGGCTGCGGGCCTCGATCCGCGCGGGCAGGGCGGTCAGGGCCGGCAGGCGGCGCAGGGTCGCCTCGCCCAGCAGCTCCCGCCAGGGCAGATCGGCGCCGGCCATCACCGCCGCCGCCAGGCCGCTGGCGCAGGCATCCTCGTGGAAGCCGAAGCCGAAATGCGCCCCGGCGAACCAGACACCGCCAGCACCCTGAAGACCTGCCAGGGCCGGCTGGGCGGCGATGGCGGCGGCATCGAAGACCGGATGGGCATAGGTGATGTCGGCGATGATGTCGTGCGGCTCAACCGGCGGGTTGAGCGTGACGAAGATGTCGGTGTCGGTCGCAAGCGGCTGCAACCGGTTCATCCAGTAGCTGACCGCCAGCTGTTCGGCGCCGCTGCCGTCGGTATGGCCCAGATAGTTCCAGGACGCCCAGGCCCGCCGGCGGCGGGGCATCAGCCGGGGGTCGCGGTGCAGCACCGCCCGGTTGGGCTGGTAGCCGAAGGCCCCCAGAACCCGACGCTCGGCGGCATCGGGCCGGTCGAGCAGGGCCAGTGCCTCGTCGGCATGGGTGGCGAGGATGACGGCCGAGAAGGTCTCGGCCATGCGGCCGCGGCATTTCACCATCGGCCCGGCCGGGCTGCGGATCACCGCCTCCACCCCCGCCGAGGTTTCGAGCGTGATCAGCGGATGGGCCAGGACCCGATCGGCATAGCTGCGCGTGCCGCCGGCCACCGTGCGCCAGACCGGCCGGCCGCGATAGTCGAGCAGGGCATGGTTGCGGAAGAAGCGCACGAAGCTTTCGGCGGGAAAGTCCAGCAGGGTCGCGATCGGCGCCGACCAGATCGCCGCCCCCATCGGCAGCAGATAGCGGCGGGCGAAATCGGTCGAGAAGCCGTTGCGGTCGAGGAACCGCCCCAGGCTTTCGGTGCCGTCGACGGCGAGCGCCGGGGCCTGGCGGTTGAAGCGGTGCATGTCGCGCAGCATCCGCCAATGGCCCATGTCGATCAGGTTGCGGCGGGCGGCGAACAGCCCGCCGGCACTGCCGCGATATTCATAGGCGCCCCCCGCCAGGCTGACCGAAAACGACATGTCGCTGGCGGCGGTTTCGGTGTCGAGCGCCCCGAACAGCCGGACCAGATTGGGGTAGTTGCGCTCGTTATAGACGATGAAGCCGGTATCGACCGGCACCGGATGCGGGCTGCCCAGCGCCGGGCCGGCATCGATGGTGTTGATGTGGCCGCCGGCACGGGGCTCGCGCTCCATCAGCGTCACCGGCCGGCCGGACCGGGCCAGTGCCCAGGCGGCGGCCAGCCCGGCCCCGCCGGCGCCGATCACCGCCACCGGCCGAAGGCGTTCGGCGGTCCCGCCCGCCTGCTCGATCTCGTTCAGACCGTACATCCGGCTCACTCCTTGCGGGTCCGCGCATATCCCGCAAGCGCACGCTCGCGGGCCTGATCGTGATCGACGATCGGGGCGGGATAGGTCTGGCCGGGCCTGATGCCGGCGGTGGCGAGGACGGAGGCGGGGGCCGTCCAGGGTTTGTGCAGATAGCGGTCGGGCAGTTTTGCAAGCTCGGGCACCCAGCGGCGGACATAGGCGCCGTCGCCGTCGAACCGCTCGCCCTGCAGCACCGGGTTGAAGATCCGGAAATAGGGGGCGGCATCGGCGCCGGTGCCGGCCGACCATTGCCAGCTGGCGGTGTTGCTGGCCGGATCGGCATCGACCAGCGTGTCCCAGAACCAGGCCTCGCCCGGCTTCCACCAGATCATCAGATGCTTGACCAGGAAGGAGGCGACCACCATCCGCACCCGGTTGTGCATCCAGCCGGTGTGCCAGAGCTGGCGCATGCCGGCATCGACGATCGGATAACCGGTCCGGCCGCGCTGCCAGGCATCGAGTGCCGCGGCATCCTCTCGCCAGGGAAAGCCGGTCAGCGTCTCTTTAAGGTCGCGTGCCGGCAGATGCGGGAAATGATGCAGCAGGTGATAGCTGAATTCGCGCCAGCCCAGCTCGGTGAGGAAGGTGTCGGCCGAGGCCCGCGCCGGCCCTTCCAGCCCCTGGGCTTCGATCGCATGGTGGACGGCATGCCAGACCGTGCGCGGGCCGATCTCGCCGAAGCGCAGATGCGGCGACAGCCGCGAGGTCGTCTCCCCCGCCGGCCGGTCGCGATCGGGCTTGTAGCCGGTGAGGGCGCGGTTCAGGAAGCCGGCCAGACGGTCGCGGGCGCCGGCGGATCCGGGCGTCCAGCTGGCGGCGATGCCGCCCGCCCAGTCGATCCGCGGCAGCAGGTTCAGAGAGACGAGCGGCACGCCTTCCGGCGCGTCTTCGACCAGGTCCAGCCGGTCGGGTGCGGCCAGCGGCGGCGGGATCTCCCCCTTGTCGCGGGCGGCGCGCCAGAACGGGGTGAAGACCTGATAGGGGCCGCCGGTTTTCGTCTCGATCGTCCAGGGCTCGTGGAGCAGCAGGGCGTTGTGGCCGGCCATGTGGATGCCGTCGGCCTTGAGGCGTTCGGCGATGGCCCGGTCGCGGGCGGCGCCTTCGGGATCATAGACCCGGTTGACCAGCACGGCCCCGGCCCCGATCCGGCGGGCGAGCGCCGGGATCTCGCGCGCGGCCGGCCCCTTCAGCAGCAGCAGCCGGCCGCCGATCGCCCGCAGATCGTCGTCGAGCGCCAGGAGCGATTGATGCAGCCACCAGCGCGCCGCACCGCCGAGCGGCCGCGGCGCCGGCACGTCGTCATGGGCGGGATCGTCGTCTTCATGGACATAGACGCAGACCAGCCGGCTGCCGCTCCGGGATGCGCGATGAAGCGCCGGGTTGTCGGCGATGCGCAGATCCTGGCGGAACCAGACGATCAGGGGACGGTCGGTCATCGGACCTCGGCGGGGCAGGGACGTGACGGGCATGCCGGCATGTCCGGCAGGGTTCACGTCACTATACGGCCCGGCTCCGGTGGCGGATCACCCATTCAGCGACAGGGTGCCCCCCGGTCAGCCGCGGGCGGCCCGGGGTGTCCTGGTGGTGAGCACCAGCCCGGCCAGGATGGCGATGCCGCCGACCAGATGATGGGGCCCCAGCCTTTCGCCCAGGAACAGCATGCTCCAGACCGGCGTCAGGATCGGCATCAGATGCATGAACAGCCCGGCGCGATTGGGGCCGATCTTCGCCACCGCGCCGTTCCACAGGATATAGGCGATGATCGAGGGGAAGATCGCGACATAGGCGATCGCCGCCACCGTGGTCGCCGAGACCACCGGCAGGCGGCCGTCGAGCACTTCGGTCAGCGCCAGCGGGCTGAGCGCCAGCATGCCGATCAGCATATTGGCCCAGAGCAGCGAAAAGGGGTGCAGCCAGGCCGGCTTGAAGCGCAGCGCCACCGAATAGACGCCCCAGGACAGCGTGGCGCCCAGAATCCACAGATCGCCCGCGCCGATCTTCAGATGCAGCAGCGCCATGGGGTCGCCGCCGGCGACGATATAGGCGACGCCGCAGAAGGAGACGACGATCCCGGCCAGCTGGTTGCGGCCCAGCCGGTCGACGCCGGCCAGCGCCGCCATCACCGCGATCGCGATCGGCATGGTGGCGTTCAGGATGACGGCGTTGATCGCGGTGGTCCGCTCCAGCGCCAGATAGACGAAAGTGTTGTAGCCGGCGACCGAGGTCAGCCCCATCAGCAGCAGCTTGGGCCAGGCCCGGATCAGGCCCGACCGGTCGCGCAGGACATGCGGCCAGGCGATCAGGCTGAACAGCAGGAAGGCGAAGAACCAGCGCAGGAAAGACAGGGTCAGCGGCGGGATCTGCCCGGCGACCGCCCGGCCGACCACGAAGTTGAACGACCAGAAGGTGACGGTCAGCACCAGTGCCGCCATGGCGCGGCGGCGGGTCGTGCGATCGATCGTGGCGTCGGTTGCGGCGCGGGGGGTATCCGATGCCACTGTCTGACCTTCCCGAAACACTGTGGCACCCGGTATCCGGGCCCCGAACGACATGAGGCGCCGACCTTAACGGGTCGGCGCCTCATGGTCGAGACCGGGCTGTGGCAAGTCCCCGAACCGACGGCACGACGTCCGGGATATGCTGCGCTGCAGCACGGATATGCGGGGGCGTGGGAACTGCCGGAAGGGAGATCCGGTCAGCGGGCGGCGAGGCCGCCATTGGTGCCCTGGTGACCGCCGAACAGGCGGCCGATGCGGGCGAAGAGGTTTTCGATCGACTGGGCGAAGGCGCGGGCGCGCATCTGGCGGGCTTCGCGGATCAGCGCGTCGATTTCGTCCTGAGAGGGGACCTGGGCGATCTTGGTGGCGGCCATGGGGTGAGGCTCCGGTTTCAGTCGGCTCCGGGGCGTCCGTGACTGTCGGGCGCCGCGCCGGAGCGGTCGTGTTCGATGACTGAAAGTTAGGCCCGCAGGCGGCGTTTGCCCAATGCGCCTTTTGCAATGCAGCACATACTTCCGGACGTATCCCGGCTTCGGGACATATCCGGCTTCCGGACGTCTCCCGGTTGCCTCAGCGCTTCCTGCCGCCGGGCGGGATGCCCGCCGCGGCCAGCGCCGCCGGCACATGGCGCTGCATGATCATCGCGATGACCTTTTCGCGCCCGCCGGCAAAGATGTTGGGCAGGGCGATGTCGACCTCGACCCGGCCGTCGTCGAGCCGCCGGCCCCCGGGGCCGAACAGCCGGGCGGGGCCGGGGCGGCCGGTATGGATGGTGGGGTCGATCCTGACCGCGAGCACGATGCCCATGAACCAGGCGCCGAGTGCCGAGCGGCGCATCTGGACATCCGCCCAGGGGATCGGCCGGTCGCTGCCGAGGAAGGGCGCGATCAGCCCGTCCTTCGCCAGCACCATCACCGGCCCCGGGCGGCGGACGAGATCGATCACCGTCCAGACCAGCATCCCGGCGATGCCGGCGAGCAGGGCCGAGAACACCAGCAGCGCCGCCGGATCCTCGATCGCGCCGCTCAGCCCCTGGACCGCGAACCAGGCACAGGCGGCGATCCAGACCAGCCCGACCACCAGCAGGGTGGCGATGCGCATCGGACTTTTGGCCACGGCGACCTCGGGAAAAGACGCGGTCTTTGTGCGTCGGGTCATGATGCCGCCTCTTCCGATGATCCACGCTCGACCGCCTCGGGCTCGGCACTCTGCTGCGCCCAAAGCCGGGCATAGAGCCCGCCAGCGGCGACCAGCTCGTCATGGCGGCCCTGTTCGACCGCCCGGCCGTCTTCCATCACCACGATCAGATCGGCATCGACGATGGTCGACAGGCGATGGGCGATGACCAGCATGGTGCGGCCGCGCCCGGCCAGCGCCAGCCCGTCGCGGATCGCGGCCTCGGTACGGGTGTCGAGGGCCGATGTCGCCTCGTCGAAGATCAGGATCGGCGGATCTTTCAGCAGGGCGCGGGCGATCGCCACCCGCTGCTTCTCTCCGCCTGAAAGCTTCAGCCCGCGTTCGCCCACCCGGGTTTCCAGCCCGTCGGGCAGGCTGGCGAGCAGGGGCCCCAGCGCCGCGCGGTCGAGCACGGTGCGGATCTCGTCGGGCGTGGCATCGGGGCGGCCATAGGCGACGTTGTAGCCCAGCGTGTCGTTGAACAGCACGGGATCCTGCGGAACCATGCCGATCGCGGCCCGCAGGCTTTCCTGGGCGACCGCCCCGATCTCCTGGCCATCGATCAGGATCCGGCCGGAGCCGGGGTCGAAGAAGCGGAACATCAGCCGCGAGACCGTG
Source organism: Tistrella mobilis (assembly GCF_039634785.1). NCBI lineage: Bacteria > Pseudomonadati > Pseudomonadota > Alphaproteobacteria > Geminicoccales > Geminicoccaceae > Tistrella > Tistrella mobilis. The sequence continues at coordinate 181,365 of NZ_JBBIAB010000011.1, forward strand.
GATTTGCCGGCGCCCGAAGGGCCGACGATGGCGACGGTGCTGCCGGCGCGGGCGGTGAAGCGCAACCCCTTCAGGATCGGCCGGCGCGGATCGTAGCCGAAGACGACGTCTTCGAACCGGATCTCGCCGCCGGTGACCCGAAGCGGCGGGGCGTCCGGGCGATCGGCGACCTCTGGCGCCACCGCCGCCAGCGAGAACATGGTCTCCATATCGGTCAGCGACTGGCGCAGCTGCCGGTAGACGAAGCCCAGCACGTTGAGCGGCACATAAAGCTGGATCAGATAGGCGTTCACCGCGACGAAATCGCCGATGGTCATGCTGCCGTCGGCGATGCCGCTTGCCGCCAGCAGCATGATCGCGACCAGCCCCGAGGCGATGATCAGCCCCTGGCCGACATTGAGGCCGGACAGCGACAGCTGGGCGCGGACCGCTGCGGTTTCATAGGCGGCGAGCGCACGGTCATAGCGCTCCGCCTCGCGGGTTTCGGCCCCGAAATACTTCACCGTTTCATAGTTGAGCAGGCTGTCCATCGCCCGGCCGCCGGCTTCCTGGTCGCGTTCGTTCATCACCCGGCGATGAACGACGCGCAGCTCCGAGACCCGGATGGTGAAGGCGACATAGATGCCGACGGTGGCGAGCGTCACCGCCGCGAAGCGCCAGTCATAGAGCCGCCAGAGCACCACCGCGACCAGGCAGAGTTCGATCAGCGTCGGCACGATGCTGAACAGCACCGTCGACAGCAGGAACTGGATGCCCTGGACGCCGCGCTCGATGGCGCGCGCCAGCGCCCCGGTGCGCCGCTCCAGATGGAAGCGCAGGCTTAGCCGATGCAGGTGGCGGAAGACGTCGAGGCCGGCGGCGCGGGTGGCGTTCTGGGCGACGCGGGCGAAGACTGCATCGCGGACATCGCCCAGCGCCTGGCCGGCCAGGCGCGCCACGCCATAGGCCAGGATCAGCATCACCGGCACGGTGACCGCGGTCGCGGCCGTGCCGGCCCCGGTGCCCAGCGCATCGACCGCCTGCTTGTAGAACAGCGGCACGGTCAGCATCGCCGCCTTGGCACCGACCAGCGCCAGCAAAGCGAACACCACCCGCATCTTCATGTCGGTGCGGCCGCGGGGCCAGAGATAGGGCAGCAGGTCGCGGGCGGCGGCGAATTGCGGCCGCTCCACCGGTGCCGGCGGCAGATCGGCGGGCAGGCCCCCGCCGCGGCGCATGCCTCGGCTCATGCGGCGGGTCCGGTGTCGGGGCTGACGGTCGTTACGGTGTCTCGATCTGCGAACATCGGGCCTTCATGGGGGCTGGGGCGTTCCGCGGCGGCGGTGGCCGGATCGACGCGCCGGATGTCGACCAGACAGGTCTGGGCGGCCGGCGCCTGGGCGATCGGCGAAGAGCCGGCATCGCGGGTGAGCAGGTTGGGATTGCCGTGGCGGCAGACCGGCCGGCCGGCGGCATCCTTCAGGGTGGGAGAGGGATCATACCAGGCGCCGGTCGGCAGGGCCGCCACGCCGGGCATGATGTCGGTGGAAAGGCGGGCCGCGGCAAGGCAGGCACCGCGATCATTCCAGATCATCACGCAGTCGCCATCGGCAATGCCGCGGGCGGCGGCATCATCGGGATGCAGCATCACCCGCTCGCGCCCGTCATGCTTGGCCGCAAGCGACGGGGCGGCATGGTCCAGCTGGCCGTGCAGCCGCGTCGCCGGCTGGGGCGACAGCAGATGCAGGGGGAAACGGGCGGTGAGGTCGCTGCCCGCCCATTCGGCCGGCGGCTGCCAGCAGGGATGGCCCGGAAGCCCCATGGCCGCGATCCTGTCCGACGCCAGTTCGATGCGCCCCGAGGGTGTCGGCAGCTTCCCGGCCTCCGGGTCGGCACGGAAGTGGACAAGCCTGCCGGCGCGCTGTCGGGCGGCATCGGGCAGGGGGGCGGGGTCGATCCGCCCCAGGGCGCGCAGGCCGGCCAGATCGGGCAGGTCGGGCAGATCGGGCAGGTTGGGGGCGCCATTGCGGGCGCGATCCCAGAGCCGCGCGAGCCAGGCTTCGGCGTCGAGCCCGTCATCGAAGGCGGCCCGGCAGCCCAGCCGGTCGGCGATGGCCGCCAGGATGGCGTGATCGTCGCGGGCCTCCGCCACCGGCGGCACCAGCGCATCGGCGGCGATGATCGTGGGGCCCTGCAGGCCGCCCGCGATATCGGCGCGTTCCAGCGGCCCGGTGGCGGGCAGGACCAGATCGGCGCGGCGGGCGGCCTGGGTCCAGACCATGTCCTGCACGATGATCGTGCGCGGCACCGCCCAGGCGCGGATCAGCCGGTTCAGATCCTGATGATGGTGGAAGGGGTTGCCGCCTGCCCACCAGACCAGCCGGATATCGGGGGCGGTGATCCGGCGGCCGTCGTGATCGATGGTGGCGCCGGGGGCGAGCAGGATGTCGGCGAAGCGCGAGACCGGCACCTCCATGCCGTTGGGGTTGGGCAAGGCCCCGATCAGCCCCGGCCGGCGCCCGGTCTGGGGCAGGCCGAAGCCGCCGCCGGCGCCATAGCCGATGCCGACCCCGCCGCCGGGCAGGCCGATCTGGCCCAGCGCCGCCGCCAGGGCATGGGCGGCCCAGACCGCCATCTCGCCGTTCTGGTGGCGCTGCACGCCCCAGGCCATGGCGATCACCGCCCGGCGGCCGGCGAGATTCCGGGCAAGGGCGGCGATGGCGGCATCCGCGATGCCGGTGATGCCGGCCGCCCAGGCCGGGGTCTTGGGCGGCGTGCCGTCGCGGCCCAGGATATGGGCTTCCAGCACCGGCCAGCCATGGGTGAGCCGGTCCAAGGCCGGCCGGTCGATCAGCCCTTCGCTGACCAGCACATGCAGCAGGGCCAGGATCAGCGCGACATCGGTGCCGGGGCGGATGCGGAGCCATCGGGCCCGGCCGGCCGCGGCCGCATCATCGGCCATCGGCGCCACGGTGACCATGTCGAGGCCGCGATCGAGCGCGCGGGCCAGCGCGGCGCCCACCCGGTGGTCGGGAATGCCGCCCCAGTCGAGCTGGGTGTTGCGCAGCGGGATGCCGCCGAAGCTCAACAGGATGTCGGTCGTGGTCGCGATCTCGTCCCAGTCGGGGGCGGCGGCGCCGGCGGCGGCGAAATCCAGCCCCAGAACATGCGGGATCATCCGCTCGGCCGCGCCGTGGGAATAGGTGCCGACCCCCATGGTGAAGCCGCCGGCGGCGGCCAGCAGCCGGTGCAGCTGGGCGCGGGCACGGTGGAACCAGCCGGCGGAGCCCCAGCCATAGCTGCCGCCATAGATGGCGGTGGGGCCGTGGTCGCGATGGATGCGGGCGAGTTCCGCGGCGGCCAGATCCAGCGCCTCGTCCCAGGGCAGTTCCACGAAGGGGGCCTCGCCGCGCCCATGCCCCTCCGGATCGCGGCCCGCTTCCACCGCCGCAAGCCAGGTGCGGCGGGCGGCGGGGCGGCGGATGCGCAGCCGGTGATCCACCTCCGCCAGCGCCAGACCAAGCGGCGTCGGCGCCGGATCCGCGGGATCGGGCGCAAGCTGCGGCCGGCCGGCCGCGTCCAGGCTGGCCTGATAGGGCCCGTAATGGGTCATCAGCCAGCGGGTCGGATGGGTACCGGTGGCGCCCGGTTCGATGGAACGATCACTCATCCCCTCAGACTAGCTGCGCCTGCGGTCCGCTGGAAGCCTCCAGCTTTTCCCCCGTTCTGGTGGAGAAGTCTGTGGACAACGAGTCCAAACCCCTGACTCCATCCGAGTCGTTCAGGGGCTGCCTAAGAATCGGGCAGGTTGTGCCGGCTGTGGATCAGGCCGCCCGCCCGCAGTGCACAACGCGCTGTTGCACCGCGGTGAAGCGCGGGTGGGCCGCTCTGCTGCGCGGGCGGGGCCGGGGCAAAAAGAAAGCCCCGCAAGGCACGCGGACGCGCCGGGCGGGGCTCAAGTCAAGCATCAGCACCAATCGGGTAGGGTCCATCCGGGCACGGGCGCCAGAATGGACGGGATGCCGGGGAGTGGGAGCTGCCGCCGGCATCACGGCTACGCAAGTCACTATAGGAAACGGCGGACGCACGCGAAGTGACGGACATCACAGGTTAAGTGACGTTCCCGAAAAGGCTGTGTAAAGCCGGTAACCGGAGCGGTGGCGGGTCGCGCTGGGGATGGCCGCGGCGTGTGCCAGCGGGGCATGGGGCCGGGGGCGGGCCGCGCTGGTGCCGGATGGGGGACTTGAACCCACAACCTTCCGCTTACAAGGCGGGTGCTCTACCAATTGAGCTAATCCGGCAGCCGGCGCCGCATCGGGCCCGGGACGCTTCCCGGCCGGGGCCGGGTACAGCCTGTGCGCGACGGCACCCGCACTACATACCGCGTGACGGTGATCGGGACAAGGCTACGAAGGTCGGAAAGATGAACGGGCGTTCATGTTCCTGACATCCGGCGGTGAGGGCTCGGCTGCTTGAATGATCCTCGACGACGCAGCCGGGGAGAGGTCTTCCCCCCCTCTCTGCTTCCCCAACGCTCCTCCCCGACGGGGACAGGCTGCACTGACCGAGGATCTGACGCCATGACCGAACAGCTTCCCCAGCCGGCCGCGATCCGCACCCGCGATTTCGCCGCCCGCCGCCACGCCAACCGCCTGCGCCGCTATGGCGCCGGACTGATGGCCGGTGTGGCGCTTGCCCTGCCGCTGGCCGCCGTCGGCGGCACGGTGATCGCGCCGGTGCCCGCCAATGCCGCTTCGCTGCCCGAAAGCTTCGCGCCGCTGGCCGAGAAGGTGATGCCGGCGGTGGTGAACATCTCTACCACCCAGGAGGTGCAGCAGCCGAGCGGGCCCGAGCAGATGCTGCCCTTCGACCTGCCCGAGAACTCCCCCTTCCGCCGCTTCTTCGAACCCTTCATGCAGGGCCAGCAGCCCACCCATCCCCAGGTGGTGAATGCGCTGGGATCGGGCTTCATCATCGATCCCTCGGGCTATGTCGTGACCAACAACCACGTCATCGACGGCGCCACCGAAATCAAGGTCACGCTGGAAGACAAGAGCCAGTACACCGCCAAGCTGGTGGGCCGCGACCCGCTGACCGACCTTGCGCTGCTGAAGATCGAGGCCGGCCACGACCTGCCGGCGGTTCAGTTCGGCGACAGCGACGCCGCCCGGGTGGGCGACTGGGTGCTGGCGGTCGGCAATCCCTTCGGCCTGGGCGGCACGGTGACCGCCGGCATCGTTTCGGCCCGCAACCGCGACATCAATGCCGGCCCCTATGACGATTTCCTGCAGATCGATGCCGCGATCAACCGCGGCAACAGCGGCGGCCCGGTCTTCGACGAAAGCGGCAAGGTGATCGGCATCAACACCGCCATCTACAGCCCCAATGGCGGGTCGGTCGGCATCGGCTTTTCGATCCCCGCCAATATCGCGACCAAGGTGGTGGCGCAGCTGAAGGAAAGCGGCAGCATCTCCCGCGGCTGGCTGGGTGTGGAAATCCAGCCGCTGACGCCTGAAATCGCCGAGGCGCTGGGCATGGACAAGCCCGAAGGCGCGCTGGTCGCCCGGGTGTTGCCGGGCAGCCCGGCGGGCGATGCCGGGCTCGAACGCGGCGATGTGGTGGTGCAGATCGACGGCCAGCCGGTGAAGGATGCCCGCGACCTGACCCGCAAGGTGGGCGATCTGCAGCCGGGCGACCGGGTGGGCCTGACGGTCCGCCGCCAGGGCGACCAGAAGGATATCCGCATCCGCCTGGGCGAGCGTCCGCAGGATCTGGCGGCCAACCAGCAGGGCGATCATGCCGATCAGGGCGCCGGTGTGGCGGTGGATGCGCTGGGCGTGCGCCTGGCCCCGATCGATGACGGGCTGCGCCAGCGGCTGGGCATCGACGACAGCGTCAAGGGCGTGGCCGTGGTCGACATGCTGCCGCCCAAAGGCGACGACAAGCGGCCCCATGCCGGCCCCGGCCCGGAGCTGCGCCCCGGCGACGTGATCGAACAGGTGGCCGGCACCGCGGTCGACCGCCCCTCGCAGGTGACGGCGCTGATCGACGAGGCCCGGGCCCGCAAGCGCGACCACATTCTGCTGCTGGTCGCCCGGGGCAATGAGAGCCGCTTCGTGGCAGTCGAGATCAAGTGACCGCCGGACGGGTTCATGGTTGACGTCGTCCGGGCCGCGCACCGGCCCGAATGACGCCGTCCGGAGCGGCTGACCCTCCCTCCTGGTCGCTCCGGATCCAGGACCCGCGGGCAGCGCAGGGCAGATGCGATGCTTGCGGGGGGATGCGGGCGGGTGCCACCATTCGGGGGTGCCCGCCCGCTCCGTCTTCTGACCGGGTCTTGCGACCCCCTCTCTGAACCTTCCTGCCCAATGCTTCGGGACATGCCGGCCCATGAAGATCCTGATCATCGAGGATGACGACCGCACCGCCCAGCAGGCGACGCGCGCGCTGACCGAGGCCGGCCATGTCGTCGACCGGGCACCCGACGGGCGCGAGGGGCTGTTTCTCGCCACCGGCGGCGGCTATGACGTGATCGTGCTCGACCGGATGCTGCCGGGGCTGGACGGGCTGGCGGTGCTGGGCGCGCTGCGCGGCGCCGGCCAGGGCGTGCCGGTGCTGATCCTGTCGGCGCTGGCCCATGTCGACGAGCGGGTGCGGGGGCTGAAGGCCGGCGGCGACGACTATCTCTCCAAACCCTTCGCCGCCGTGGAACTGGTGGCACGGGTCGAGGCGCTGGGCCGCCGCCCGGTGCAGGCCACCGCCACCGACCGGCTGGTGGTGGCGGATCTGGAGGTCGATCTGCGCACCAGGCGGGTGACCCGGGCCGGGCGCGCCATCGACCTCAGGCCGCAGGAATACCGGCTGCTCGAATTCCTGATGCGCCACGAAGGCCAGGTGGTGACCCGGGCCATGCTCTATGAAGGGGTCTGGGACTTCCATTTCGAACCGCAGACCAATGTCGTCGAGGTCCATGTCAGCCGGCTGCGCCAGAAGATCGACAAGGGCTTCGGCCGGCCGCTGATCCGCACCCATCGCGGCGGCGGCTATTCGCTGGGCATGGAGGATCCAGTGCCGGCCGGCGGCGACGGAGAGCATGATGACCGCTGATGCGGCCGGCCTGTTCCGGCATCTGCGCCGGACCTCTGCCGCGCGCATCGTGGCGATGTATCTGGCGGTTTTCGTGGCCTCGACCGGCATCGTGCTGGGGGCGGTGACCTGGGCGGCGCTGACGCTGATCGACCAGCAGATCGACCAGACCCTGGATGCCGAGGTGCGGGGCCTGGCCGAACAGTACCGGATCGAGGGGCTGGGCCGGCTGATCGAGGTGGTGCGGGCAAGATCCGGCGCGCCGCGCGGCCGGCCCGGGCCCAATCCCGGCGCCACGCCCGGCATGGGTCTGGGGGGCATCTACCTGCTGGCCGCCCCCGACGGCGTACCGATCGAGGGCACGCTGGATGCCTGGCCGCGGGCCGCCGAGGTGACCGCCGACGGCGCTATCGATGCCGAACTGGCCGACGGCCGGACCGCCCGGGTCCGGGTCTATCAGCTGGCGGGCGGCTTCCGCCTGCTGGTCGGCCGGGATCTGGCCGAGCGCGCCCGGTTCCGCGAGCTGGTGACCGAGGCCTCGGCCTGGTCGATGGGGCTGGTGCTGCTGCTCGGGCTCTATGGCGGCTGGATCCTGGCCCGGCGATCGCTCGCCCGGGTGGATGCCATGGCCCAGGCCGCGCGCCGGATCATGGCCGGCGACATGGAAAAGCGGCTGCCGGTGGCCGGCAGCGGCGATGAATACGACCGTCTGGCGGATGCGGTGAATGCGATGCTCGACGAAATCGCCCGACTGATGACCGCAAGCCGGCTCGCCTCGGACGCCATGGCCCATGATCTGCGCGGGCCGCTGGCCCGGGCCCGGGTCTCGGCGGAAGAGGCGGCGGCGGCGGTGGCGCGCGGCGAGGGGGCTGCGGCCCGCGCCGGGCTCGACGAGGCGGTGGCGGAAATCGACCGGGTGATCCAGACCTTCGAGGCGCTGACCACCATCGCCCGCGCCGAAAGCGGCGCCGGCCGCACTGCCTGGGCGCCGGTAGACATCTCGGCGCTGGTCGCGGAACTGGCCGAGATCTACGAATTGCCCTTCGAGGACGAGGGCCGGCCGGTCACCAGCCTTCTCACGCCCGACATCACCCGACCGGGCGACCGGGCGCTGCTGCAGCGGGCGGTGGCCAATCTGCTGGAGAACAGCCTGAAACACGGCGCCGGGCCGGTGGCGATCCGCCTCGCCGCCGAGGCGAACGGGGACTGGATCGTGATCAGGGTGGAGGATCGCGGAGCGGGGGTTCCGGCGGCGGAACGCGCGCGGGTGGTGGAGCGCTATGCCCGGCTGGATCCGGCGCGCAGCCGGCCCGGAAGCGGCCTGGGGCTTGCGCTTGCCGATGCCGTGGCCCGGCTGCATGGCGGGCGGCTGGTGCTGTCCGACACGGCACCCGGCGAGCCCATGCCCGGGCTCGCCGTGGAGTTGAGGCTGCCGCGCGAGGGGGCGGCGCCCCGGGCGCTGGATCACACGCCCGAAGCGCCCCTCTCTGCACCGCCCCGGCCCGGGCCCAGCGCATAAAGGGCGACGGCGGTCGCCGTGGCGACGTTCAGGCTTTCCACCTGATCGGAGATCGGCAGGCGCAGCAGCAGGTCGCAGGTCTCGCGGGTCAGCCGGCGCAGCCCCGGGCCTTCTGCGCCCATCACCAGGGCCAGACGTTCGGGCAGGCCGGCGGCGCGGACATCCTGCGTCGCATGGCCGTCGAGGCCCACGCACCACCAGCCCAGCCGCTTCAGCTCGTCGAGCGCACGGGCAAGGTTGCCGATCTGGACCAGCGGCACGAGTTCGAGCGTGCCCGAGGCGGCCTTGGCGAGCACGGCGCTTTCGGGCGCCGCCCGCCGTTCGGTGGTGATCACCGCCGCCGCCCCGAAGGCGGCGGCAGCCCGCAGGATCGCGCCCACATTATGCGGGTCGGTCACCTGGTCCAGCACCACGATCAGCGCCGGACCCTCGGGCACGGCGGCGAGCGTCGCCTCGAGATCGCGCTCGGGCAGGGGGGCGAGCTGCAAAGCCAGGCCCTGATGGACGGCATCCTCGCCGAAGCGCCGGTCGATCTCGGCCCGGGGCACGGTTTCGATCTGCAGGTTGCGCCGGCGGGCAAGCTCCGAGAGTTTCGGGTCGCTTGCGGCTTCGGACCGCTCGGCGACCAGGAGCCGGTGCAGGCTGCGCGCCGGATTGGCCAGCGCCGCCTCGACCGGGTGGCGGCCGTAGAACCACAGCCCGCCGCCGGTCTCGCGGCCGCCCTGATCGCGGCGTGGCCGCATGCCCGGCTCACCTCTTGCCAGGCCACGGCCGGTCCGTGTCTGATCACGATGTGCTGACTCACGATTTGACGGTCGGCGGCGATCTTGGTTTGACATCGGTCCTCGGTTTCGTTACGAACGCGCTACACCGCGTTCGACGCGGCCGGTTCCGGCCTCTTCATGGGGCAGGGAACAAGGCTTCGTCAAGCGGACCCGTACTCCGGTACCGGTTCGCGATCGTGGGACAAGGTCTTCGGATGCGTGCTCTGCAACATTCTCGTTGACTTCTTCCCGCGAATTTCCATAGTGCCGTCGCCAAGGCGCGGTGCAGGAAGCACCCATGGAGGGGTGGCCGAGCGGTCAATGGCAGCAGACTGTAAATCTGCCGGGTTTTCCCTACGTTGGTTCAAATCCAACCCCCTCCACCACTTTCCCTGCAGCGCAGCCTGGTCGCGGATGCAGGCGTGACCGGCCTCCGCCCCAAGCGGGGCGGCCCTTATGGTCGCGCGGGCGCGGGTGTAGCTCAATGGTAGAGCTCCAGCCTTCCAAGCTGGCTATGCGGGTTCGATTCCCGTCACCCGCTCCAGATCCCGGAAATGCTACCCTCGCGGGCCCGAAATCTTTGGGCAGCCGCGTTTTCTCCGTCGGTACAGCTCTCTAGTCGGGTTTGAGCAGGATGGGTAAGGAAAAGTTCGAGCGCAGCAAGCCGCACGTGAACATCGGCACGATCGGTCACGTGGACCATGGCAAGACGACGCTGACGGCTGCGATCACGAAGGTTCTGGCCGAGACGGGCG